>NZ_CEEDOS010000009.1:0-111873 GCF_979256525.1 Klenkia sp. AC732
GCGGTCTGGATGGGTAACGACAGCCCGAGCGACCCGATCGTGAACGCCAGTGGGGCGATCGTCTTCGGCTCCGGCCTCCGGTGCTGTCCCGCGGGCGGTGCCCCGGGGAGGAGGTCGACGGGCTGCGACGGCTCCATCGTCGCCGAGGGGAGCCGGGCGGGCGACCGGGGCGCCGGGTGGTCGGCGCGGGGTGGTCACCGTCACGCCCACCCGGTTGGACGCCCCAGGTGTCCGGGGGGTAACGTTCTCCTTGCGACGCGGGGTGGAGCAGCTCGGTAGCTCGCTGGGCTCATAACCCAGAGGTCACAGGTTCAAATCCTGTCCCCGCTACCACCACGAAGGCCCGGACTCCTCGGAGTCCGGGCCTTCGTCGCGTCCGAGGCCCTGTCGCGTCCGACGCCTTGTCGCGTGCCGGGCGGCGCAGGTGAGGGGTGCCGGGAAGGCGTCGGTCGCGCGGTGCGTTGGCGCGGACATGACGACACCGTCGGAGCCCACCGTCCGGGACGACCCGGAGCACAGCCGCTTCGAGATCCTGGAGGGGGACCAGCGGGTCGGCATCGCCGCCTACACCCGGGCCGGAGACCGCTGGACCTTCACCCACACCGAGGTCGAGACCGGCGACGAGCACCACGGCCTCGGCGGCCGGCTGGTCCGGGCCGCGCTGGACGACGTCCGGGCGGCGGGGGGCACCGTCGTCCCGCAGTGCCCGTTCGTGGCCGGGTGGATCGAGCGGCACCCCGAGTACCGCGACCTGGTCGCCACGGGCGCCTGAGGACCCGTCGATGACCAGCGACCCCCTCGCCGTGACCGCGCAGGACCACGTCTACGGGGATCCGCAGGCGCCGGTGACCGTGCTGGAGTACGGCGACTTCGAGTGCCCGTACTGCGCCGCGACGGCGCCGGTGCTGCGCGCCTTGGTCGACGGCTCCGGCGGCGGCGTCCGGCTGGTCTTCCGCCACTGGCCGCTGTACGACACGCACCCCTACGCGCTGACCGCCGCGCTGGCCGCCGAGGCCGCGGCCGACCAGGGTGCCTACTGGGAGATGCACCACCTGCTCTTCGCCCGTCAGGACCGGCTCACCGACGCCGACCTGGCCGGGTACGCCGAGGAGCTGGGCCTGGACCCGAACCGGGTGGTCGGGGAGGCCGCGCAGCCCCACGGGGACAAGGTGGAGGCGGACTTCGCGACCGGCGTGGCGCTGGAGGTGCCCGGCACCCCGACGGTCTTCATCGACGGTCAGCTGTTCTCCGGCCGCCCCGACCTGGCCTCGCTGCGCCGGGCGGTGGGCGCCGCCGGCCAGGGCGCCCGTGGGGCGGCGGGTGTGCCGTCAGACCCGGACGCCGGGCTCCAGCCAGGGGCGCGGGGGAAGCGCCGGTGGCTCGTCGGTCGCCGGCGAGCACAGCGGGAACCGCTCGCCCAGGGTGCGCAGCACGAGGGTGCCGATCACCGCTGCGGTCAGTGAGCCGACCAGGATCCCGATCTTGGCCTGCTCACGCAGCACCTCGTCGTCGAAGGCCAGGTCGGTGATGAACAGCGAGATGGTGAAGCCGATCCCGGCCAGGGTGGCGCCGGCCATGAGGTGCGACCAGCGGACCCCGCCGGGCAGCACGCCCCAGCCGGTCCGCAGCGCGAGCAGCGCGCCGGCGGTGATCCCGACGGCGTTGCCCACCACCAGGGCGACCGCGATGCCCAGGGTGACGGTCGAGGTGGCGGCGGCGCGCAGCGTCTCGGCGTCCAGCACGACGCCGGCGTTGGCCAGGCCGAAGACCGGCACCACCAGGTAGGCCGTGTAGCGGTGCAGGGACTCCTGCAGCCGCGCGTTGGCCGGCACGGTGGAGGCGACGGCGAGCTTGGTGGACCGTGCCTTGGAGGCGTCCGGGTCCTCCCGGAGGGCGCGGCCGAACGCCGCCGTCCGCTCGATCTCCTTGCGCGAGGGTGGCCGGGCCGGCAGCAGCAGACCCAGCACGACGCCGGCCAGCGTGGCGTGCACCCCGGACTCGTGCACGGCCAGCCACAGGGCGGTGCCGGTGAGCACGTAGGGCGTCAGCTTCCACACGCCGATCCACCGCAGCACGAGCAGCGCCACGACGAGCGCCCCGGCCACGGCGAGGGCGGGGAACGCGATCTCGTCGGAGTAGAACAGCGCCATCACGCCGATCGCGCCGATGTCGTCGACGATGGCCAGGGTCAGCAGGAACAGCCGCAGCCGGTCCGGGCACCGGGGGCCGAACAGCGCCAGCACGCCCAGCACGAACGCGGTGTCGGTGCTCATCACGATGCCCCAGCCGCCGGCGGCCTCCCCGCTGGGGTTGAAGGCCAGGTACACCAGCGCCGGGACGGCCAGCCCGCCGAGGGCGCCGAGGGCCGGGGCGGCGACCGAGCGCCGATCGCGCAGCTCGCCGGTCGCGACCTCGCGGGTGATCTCCAGGCCGACGACGAGGAAGAACAGCGCCATCGCGCCGTCGTTGACCCAGTGCCGCAGGTCCATGGACAGCTCGACGTCGCCGATGCCCAGGGAGGCCGTCGTCGACCAGAACGAGTCGTAGCCCGCGGCCCAGGGCGAGTTCGCCCAGGCCAGCGCGAGCAGCGTGCCCACGAGCAGCAGGGCCGACCCGCCGGCCTCGGTGCCCATGTACAGCCGGGACGACGGCGACAGCGTGGGGACCGAGACGCGCAGGGCGGGTCCGGGGCGGGGGGCCTGGGTCATGCGGGTGCCTCCCGGGGCGGTTGGACGGCGGTTCAGGGAGCCAACCCGGGGATCAGAGCACGTGTTCCCCGTACATCTCACCGAGCGGGTCGGCGATGAGCTCGATCCGGGCGCCGTCGGGGTCGCGGAAGTAGACGGAGACGCCGCTGTGCACGACGTGCTCGACCCCGGCTGCGGTGAGCTCCCCGACGAGGGCCTCCCAGCGGCTGGGCTCGACGCTGATCGCGACGTGGTGCAGCCCGCCCAGGACCTCGGCGTACGGGCCGACGTCCAGGCCCGGGAAGTCGAAGAAGGCCAGCAGGTTGCTGTTGCCGATGTCGAAGAAGAAGTGCGAGCTGCCGGGGTAGTCCCGGTTGTCGATGAGCTCGGTCAGCGGGAAGCCGAGCACGCCCTGGTAGAAGGCGATGGTCGCCTCGACGTCGCTGCTGATCAGGGCGGTGTGGTGCAGGCCGCGGGCGGTCGAGGCGGGACGCTCGCCGGCGGGACGCAGGTGCTGGTCGCGGATCCGGGCGCGGGTGGCCTCGATGGCGGTGAGGTCGACGGTCATGGGCGCCAGCCTGCGCCGTAGGATGGTGACGTGTCAACAACAGGTGGTGAGGCTGCACCGGTGACCTGGTTGGACGAGGAGCAGCAGCGGCTCTGGCGGCACTGGCTGCTGCTGAGCACCCGGCTCCCGGCGGCGCTGAACCGCCAGCTGCAGGCTGACAGCGACCTGTCGCTGGCCGACTTCGAGGTGCTGGTGCAGCTCTCGGAGACCCCGGGCGGGCGGGTGCGCACCCGCGACCTGGGGGCGGCCCTGGGCTGGGAGAAGAGCCGGTTGTCCCACCACCTCACCCGGATGGGCACCCGCGGGCTGGTCCGCCGCACCGGGGCCGCCGACGACGCCCGTGGCTCGGTGGTCGTGCTGACCGACGACGGGCGGTCCGCGATCGAGGCCGCCGCGCCGGGCCACGTGGAGACCGTGCGCGAGCTGTTCTTCGCCGGGCTCGGCCCCGACCAGGTCCGCGTGCTGACCGGGCTGACCGACGCGGTGCTGGCCCGGCTCCCCGACTGAGGCGGGTCAGGCCTCGACGGCGTCCGCGGTGTAGTCGACGCTGAACGGCAGTCCGCTGCAGTCGTCCCCGCCCTCCGCGGCGAGGGTGGGCCCGGCCACCGTCACCGTCACCGAGCCACCGGCGGGCACGGTCACCGGCGCCGGCAGCAGGTCCCCGGCCGGCAGGACCAGCTGGTCCACGCAGCCCGCCGCGGTGCCGCTGCCGATGCCGACGCGAACCGCGACCACCAGGAGCGGGACGCCACCCGGGTTGCCCAGGGTCACCGTCGCGTCCGCGGCCGGCGCGCCGGGCCACAGGTCGCCGGCGAGCTGGGCGTCGACCGTGACGGCGGCGGCGGTCGGGGCGGCGCCGTCGGAGGCAGCGGCGATCCCCCCGCCGACGGCGGTGAGGGCCAGGACGCAGGCGGCGGCGCGGAGCAGGGGGGCGAGCGTGCGGGGGTGGGACACGGGACTCCGGTCTCGAGCTGGTCCGGCCGGTGCGGCCGGGGTCTGTCTGCCCCGCGTTCGGTCCCCCCACGCCGGCGGGACGGGCCGCTCACCCCATCGGGTGGGGCACTCCGTGCCACGGCTGGTGTCCCGGTGTCGGACGTGTGACGGCGCTCTCGTCCCGGGTCGGGCCGCGGTCCAGTGGCGGGTCCAGTGGTGGGCCCAGGGGTCGTTGCGCGGTGGTGAACCGGGCGGCGAGGGACGTGGGCACCGCACGGCGTCGGGCCAGTGCGCCCGGCAGCCGGTGGACGGTGCCGGCCAGGGCCCGGGCTGCGCTGCGGTCCCGCAGCGATCGGCGGGCCAGCCCCAGCGTCCCGACGACGGCCGCCCGCAGCGGCAGACGCAACCAGACCACGAGCAGGTCGTTGCGGGTCTGCCGGGCCCAGCGCAGCGGTGTCACGTTCGAGGGACCGGGCGCGTGCCGGGCGACCACGTCGGCGCAGTACGCCAGCTGCCAGCCGGCGGCGGCGAGGTCCAGGGCCAGCAGGTGCTCCTCGCCGCCGAAGAACAGCAACCGGGAGAACCCGCCGGTGGCCAGGTAGGCCTCGCGCCGGACGACGGCGGCGAAGGCCGGGAAGCTCAGCGCGTCCGGTCCGGGGGACCCGGGGGAGCGGCCGACGGGGGCCCGGGCGAGCTTGCGGCTCACGGCGTCCTCCCGGCCCCCGGGCAGCAGCACCCGGGCCACGACCAGACCCAGGCGGGGGTGTGCGTCCAGCAGCTGCACGGCCCGGTCCAGTGCGCCGGGGTCCCACCAGGAGTCGTCGTCGGCGAAGGCCACGTACGGCGTCCGCGCGCGGCGCACGCCCTCGGTGCGGGCCGGGGCGCCGGTGTTGGCCGGCAGCCCCAGGACGGCGGCACCGGCCGCGCGGGCGGCGTCGGCGCTGCCGTCCCGCGAGCCGTTGTCGACCACGAGGACCTCCGGGCCCGGCGGGAGTGCCGCCAGCGTGCGCAGCAGCGAGTCCCGCCGGTCCCGGGTGGCGACGACGACGGACACCCGGTCGGTGAGCGCGGTGGAGGTCACCCGCGACCGGTGCCCGACGTCGCCGCCGGCACGCCTGTCAGGCGAGCATCTGCTCCAGGTCGGCCAGGAGGTCCTGGACGTCCTCGATGCCCACCGAGAGCCGGACCAGGTCGGCGGGCACCTCGAGGGCGGAGCCGGCGACCGAGGCGTGCGTCATCCGGTGCGGGTGCTCCACCAGGGACTCCACGCCGCCCAGGGACTCGGCGAGGGTGAACACCTGCGCGCGCTCGCAGACGGCCAGCGCCGCCTCCTCGCCGCCGCGCAGCCGGAACGACAGCATCCCGCCGAAGCCCGACATCTGCTTCGCCGCGATCTCGTGGCCGGGGTGGTCCGGCAGCCCGGGGTAGAGCACCGAGGAGACCGCCGCGTGGGAGGTCAGGAACTCCGCGACCTGGCCCGCGTTCGCCTGGTGCCGGTCCATCCGCACGCCGAGTGTCTTGATGCCGCGCATGACCAGCCAGGCGTCGAACGGGCCGGCGACCGCGCCCATCGCGTTCTGGTGGAAGGCCAGCTGCTCACCGAGCTCGGCGGTGCCGGCGACCAGTGCCCCGCCGACGACGTCGGAGTGCCCGCCCAGGTACTTCGTCGTGGAGTGCACGACCACGTCGGCGCCCAGGGTGAGCGGCTGCTGCAGGTAGGGCGAGGCGAAGGTGTTGTCCACCGCGAGCAGCGCGCCGTGCTCGTGGGCCAGCTGGGCCAGCGCGGCGATGTCGGCGATGCCCAGCAGCGGGTTGGTCGGCGTCTCGCACCAGACCAGCTTCGTGGTCGGCCGGAACGCGGCCCGGACGGCGTCCAGGTCACCGAGGTCGACCGGGGTGTGGTCGACCCCCCAGCGCTGCAGGACCTTCGAGATGAGCCGGAAGGTGCCGCCGTAGGCGTCGATCGGGATGACCAGGTGGTCGCCGGGGTCCAGCACCGTGCGCAGCAGGGCGTCCTCGGCGGCCAGCCCGGAGGCGAACGCCAGACCGGTGGCGCCCTGCTCCAGCGACGCCAGCGCGTCCTGCAGGGCGGTGCGGGTCGGGTTGGCGCTGCGGCTGTACTCGTAGCCCTGGCGCAGCCCACCGACACCGTCCTGCTTGTAGGTGCTGGTCAGGTGCAGCGGGACGACGACGGCGCCGGTGGTCGGGTCGGGCTCCTGCCCGGCGTGGATCGCCCGGGTGGAGAAGCCGTGCGTCGAGGCGGGGGAGTGCGGGTCGGTCATGCCGTCACCGTAGGAGCCACGGCGGCCGGGATGCCGGCGAGGTGACCGAGCACGTCCTGCCGGGTGACGACGCCGGCGGGCTTGCCGTCCTCGTGCACCAGCAGCGCGTCGGCGCCGCCGAGCGCGGCGACCGCGGCCGACACCGGCTCGCCCGAGCCGATGATCGGCAGCGGTGCGCTCATGTGCTTCTCCAGGGTGTCCGACAGGGCGGCCGCACCGGAGAACAGCGCGTCCAGCAGCGCCTTCTCCTCCACGGACCCGACCACCTCGCCGGCGGTGACCGGCGGCTCGGCCCGCACGACCGGCATCTGGGAGACGCCGTACTCGCGCAGGATGTCGATGGCCTCGCGGACGGTCTCGGTGGGGTGGGTGTGCACCAGGGCGGGCAGCGCGTCGCCGTCGCCGGACTTGGCGCGCAGCAGCTCGCCGACGGTCTCGCCGTCGGCGGCCTCGACGAAGCCGTAGTCGGCCATCCACTCGTCGTCGAAGATCTTCTTCAGGTAGCCGCGGCCGCCGTCGGGCAGCAGCACCACCAGCACGTCGTCCTTGGTCAGCCGCTCGGCCACCCGCAGTGCCGCGACCACGGCCATGCCGCAGGAGCCGCCCACGAGCAGGCCCTCCTCGCGGGCCAGCCGGCGGGTCATCGCGAAGGAGTCGCCGTCGGAGACGGCGACGATCTCGTCGGCCACGGTCTGGTCGTAGGTGGTGGGCCAGAAGTCCTCGCCGACCCCCTCGACCAGGTAGGGCCGGCCGGTGCCACCGGAGTAGACCGAGCCCTCGGGGTCGGCGCCGATGACCTTCACGGCCCCGCTGGAGGCCTCCTTGAGGTACCGGCCGACGCCGGAGATGGTGCCGCCGGTGCCGGCACCGGTGACGAAGTGGGTGACCCGGCCGTCGGTCTGGGACCAGATCTCCGGGCCAGTGGTCTCGTAGTGGCTCTGCGGGTTCGCCGGGTTGGAGTACTGGTCGGGCTTCCAGCCGCCGGGGGTCTCCCGGGCCAGCCGGTCGGAGACCGAGTAGTAGGACCGCGGGTCCGAGGGGTCCACGGCGGTCGGGCAGACCACGACCTGTGCGCCGTAGGCCCGCAGCGTGTTGACCTTGTCGGCCGAGACCTTGTCCGGGCAGATGAAGATGCACTTGTACCCGCGCTGCTGGGCCACGATGGCCAGCCCGACCCCGGTGTTGCCGCTGGTCGGCTCCACGATGGTGCCGCCGGGCTGCAGGGCGCCCGAGGCCTCGGCGGCGTCGATCATCCGGACGGCGATCCGGTCCTTCACCGACCCGCCCGGGTTGACGTACTCGACCTTGGCCAGCACCAACGGGGCGTCCGGGCCCAGGTGCTCGGTGACCTTGGTCAGACGCACGAGCGGGGTGTTCCCGATCAGGTCGACGACGGACTCGGCGTACTGCACGGGAGGTCCTCCAGGCGGTGGTGGGGCGGCCGGGGTCTCCGGTCCACCACCGACGATCCCACGGGCCGGGAGCAGGTGTCGGGGACAGGTGTCGGCCCCGGCGTCCCCGGGCAGGGGACGGTCATGACCTCGGTCCAGCAGCCCACCGCAGCACTGCCCGGCGGCGGCGCCATGCCGCTGCTGGGGTTCGGCACCTGGCAGATCACCGGCGAGGAGTGCGTGGACGCCGTCCGGGTCGCGCTGGCGTCGGGCTACCGGCACCTGGACACCGCCACGATGTACCGCAACGAGGCCGAGGTGGGCAGGGCGCTGGCCGACTCCGGCGTCCCCCGCGAGGAGGTCTTCGTGACCACGAAGCTGCCCCCGGAGCGGGCCTCGGCCGCCCGGTCGACGCTGGAGGCGTCGCTGGCCGCACTCGGCCTGGAGCAGGTCGACCTGTGGCTGGTGCACTGGTCCACCGGGGGCGACGACGTCGCGCTGTGGCGGGAGTTCGTCGCCGCGCGGGAGGCCGGGCTGGCCCGCGACATCGGCGTCAGCAACTTCTCGCCGGCCCAGCTCGACGAGCTCACCGACGCCACCGGGGTCACCCCGGCGGTGAACCAGGTGCGCTGGGCGCCCTCGCTCTTCGACGCCGACGTGCTCGAGGGCCACCGGCGGCGCGGGGTGGTGCTGGAGGGCTACAGCCCCTTCACGTCCACCGACCTGGACGACCCGGTGCTGGTCGAGATCGCCGGCGCGCACGGCGTCACGACCGCGCAGGTGGTGCTGCGCTGGCACCTGGACCACGGCGTCGTCGTCATCCCCAAGTCGGTCACCCCGGAGCGGATCGAGGCCAACGCCGACGTGCTGGGCTTCGCGCTGACCGCCGGCGAGCGCGACCGGGTGGACGGGCTGGCCGACCGGTGAGCAGGATCGGGGCATGACCACACCGATCAGCCGGCGCCGGCTCGGCGACCTGGACGTGTCCGCGCAGGGCCTGGGCTGCATGGGGATGAGCCAGTCCTACGGCACCGCCGACCGGGACGAGTCCCTCGCCGTGCTGGACCGGGCACTGGAAGTCGGGGTCACCTTCTGGGACACCTCCGACGTCTACGGGGACGGGCACAACGAGGAGCTGCTCGCCCAGCGTCTGCGCACCCGCCGCGACGACGTCCAGCTGGCCACCAAGTTCTCCCTCTCCCGAGACGCGGCCGGCGCGATGAGCACCGACGGCCGACCGGAGAACGTGCACGCCCGCTGCGAGGCCAGCCTGCGCCGGCTCGGCGTGGACACGATCGACCTGTACTACCAGCACCGGGTCGACCCGCAGGTGCCGATCGAGGACACCGTGGGGGCGATGGCCGAGCTCGTCGCGCAGGGCAAGGTCCGGTACCTGGGGCTGTCGGAGGCCTCGGCGGAGTCGGTCCGCCGGGCGGCGTCGGTGCACCCGATCACCGCCCTGCAGAGCGAGTGGTCGCTGTGGACCCGGGACCTGGAGAGCAGCGGCGTGCTCGCGGTGGCCCGCGAGCACGGCATCGGCATCGTGCCCTTCTCCCCGCTGGGCCGGGGCTTCCTCACCGGGGCGATCACCAGCCCCGCCGACTTCGGCGACGACGACTTCCGCAAGGACATGCCGCGCTTCCAGGGTGAGGCGTTCGCGGCCAACCTGCTCCTGGTCGACGCCGTCCGGGAGCTGGCGGCCGGCAAGGGGGTCACCGCCGGGCAGCTCGCGCTGGCCTGGGTCGCCGCCCAGGGCGCCGACGTCGTGCCCATCCCGGGCACCAAGCGCCGGACCTACCTGGAGGAGAACGCCGGGGCCGACGCCGTCGAGCTCACCGACGCCGACCTGGCCCGGCTCGAGGAGATCGCGCCGCCGGGCGCCGCCGAGGGCGGCCGTTACGCCAACGCCGGGTACGCCTACGGCGACAGCCCCGCCCGGTGAGCACCGTCCCGATGGGCTCGGACCCGCTGCGGTCCGAGGAGGTGGACCCCGGCTGCGGGGTCGCGCACGGGCACAGCCCCGCCGACCCCGCCCCCGACCGGGTGCTGGTGGCCGTCTTCGGGTCCCCGGTCGCGGCGGCGCTGCTCCGGCTGGCCGCCGAGTGCGGCTACCGGCCGGTGCTGGTGGAACCCGACGCCGGCCGCGAGGTCACCGGTCTGCCCGACGGCACGGTGCGGGTGGACTCCGTGCCCACGGTGCCCGACGAGCTCGCCGCCGCCGGTGCCGACGTCGTGGTCTGCGACCACCACCGCGAGGAGCTCGGCGTCGTGCTGCGGGACGCGCTGACCCGCCCGGTCCGCTGGGTCGGCGTCATGGGCAACCCGCACCACGAGGGCCCGCACGTCGCAGCGCTGGCCGCGCTCGGCGTCGGAGACGACGAGGTCGCCCGGGTGCACCGGCCGATCGGGCTGAACATCGGCAGCCGTGCCCCGGTGGAGATCGCCGTCTCCACGCTGGCCGGGCTGCTCGCCGACCGGAACGGCCGACCCGGCGGCTTCGACTTCTGACCGCCGCCGTGGACGTCGTGCTCGGGGTGGACCTGGGCACCAGTGGGCTCAAGGCCGTCGCGCTCGGTGTGGACGGTGCGGTGCTGGCGCAGGCCGAGCGCGGGTACTCCTCCGACGCGCCGCGCCCCGGCTGGGCGGAGACCGACGTCGCCGTCTGGCGGGGCGCCCTCGACGGTGCGTTGGCCGAGATGGTCCCGCTCCTGGCCGGGCACGCCGTCCGCGGGCTGGGGCTGGCCGGGCAGATGCACGGCCTGGTGCTCGTCGACGACGCGGGCACCGCGCTCGCCCCGGCGCTGCTGTGGCCCGACCAGCGCGCCGGGGGGCAGCTGGACCGCTGGCGGGCGCTGCCCGCCGACGACCGGGCTGCGCTGGCCAACCCGCTGGTGGCCGGGATGACCGGGCCCCTGCTGGCCTGGCTGGTCGACCACCGACCCGGGCTGGTGGCCCGGGCCGCGGCGGCGGTGCTGCCCAAGGACGCGCTGCGGGCGACCCTCGTGCCGGGCCCGGTGGTCACCGACCGCAGCGACGCCTCGGCCACCCTGCTCTGGGACGTGCCGGGGGACTGCTGGTCGGCCCCGGCGGTCGCCGCGGCCGGGGTGGGTCTCGACCTGTGCCCGAGGGTCAGCCCCGCGCACGAGGTGGTGGGCACCGCCGCACTGCCCGGCGCCCTCGCCGGGGTGCCCGTCGTGGTCGGCGGGGCGGACACCCCGCTGGCCTGGCTGGCCACCGGGAGCGCGACCGTCCAGGTCAACCTGGGCACCGGTGTCCAGCTGCTGCGCCCGGTGTCCAGGCCCCGGCCGGTCGCCGACCCCGTCGTCCACACCTACGCCGACGCTGCAGACGGCTGGTACGCCATGGCGGCGCTGCAGAACGGCGGCCTCGCCTGGGACTGGGTGCGGGGGGTGCTCGGCATGGACTGGCCCGAGCTGCTCGCCACCCTGGACACCTCGCCGCCCGGTGCCGGCGGGGTCGCCTTCGCGCCCTGGCTGACCGGTGAGCGCGGCGGCGTGGCCGGCCCGGCCGACCGCGGCGCCTGGACCGGGCTGCACCCGGGCACCACCCGCGCCGACCTGGGCCGGGCGGCGTTGGAGGGCGTGGCCGGGGCGATCGCCGCGGCTGCCGACCTGCTGGACCCGCCCGCGGACGACACCCCGGTGGCGCTCACCGGCGGGGGTGCCCGCACCCCCGCGGTGCAGCAGCTGGTCGCCGACGCGCTGGGCCGGCCGGTCCGGCACGTCGGCGTGCGCAGCTCCTCGGCCACCGGGGCGGCCCTGCTCGCCGCCCGCGGGGTCGGTCTCGACGTCGTCCCGCGACGGTCCACCGGGCCGGTCGTGGACCCCCGCGGTCACCGGGCGGAACGCCCGGGGACGTGCCAGCGTTGACATCCTCGATCGGACCCGACCGGTGGTCCCAGCACGGAGGAGGGACGCGCGACATGGCGCTCGTCGACAAGATCATGAAGTTCGCCAAGAGCCCCCAGGGGCAGCGGGCGATCCGGCAGGCCACGGACAAGGCCCAGCAGTTCGCCAAGGACCCGAAGAACCGCGCCAAGATCGACGACGTGCGTCGTCGTCTGCAGGGCGGCGGGGGCAGTGGCGGCCGGGGGACCGGCGGCCGGTCCCTCTGAGCACCCGGTCCCTCTGAGCACCCGGCGGCGCTCGTCCCCTCAGCGGGGGGCGAGCGCTGCCAGCACGTCGGCGTGCAGGTGGCCGTTGGTGGCCACCGCGTTGCCCCCGGCCGGTCCCGGAGTCCCGGACAGGTCGGTGAACGTGCCCCCGGCCTCGCGGACGATGACGTCGAGGGCGGCGATGTCCCACAGCGACACCTCGGGCTCGCAGGCGATGTCCACGGCGCCCTCGGCCAGCATCGTGTAGCTCCAGAAGTCCCCGTAGGCACGGGTGCGCCAGACCGAGCGGGTCAGGTCCAGGAACCCGTCGAGCCGGTCGCGCTCCTCCCAGCCGGACAGGCTCGAGTAGGACAGCGAGGCGTCGGCCAGGGTGTCCACGCCCGAGACGTGGCAGCGGGTGGCGGACTCCAGCCGGCGGCCGGTGTAGGCCCCCACCCCGGCGGCGGCCCACCAGCGGCGGCCCAGTGCCGGGGCGCTGACCATGCCCACGACCGGCACGTCGCCGTCGAGCAGGGCGATGAGCGTGGCCCAGACCGGCACGCCGCGGACGAAGTTCTTGGTGCCGTCGATCGGGTCGACCACCCACCGGCGAGCACCGTGGCCGGTGGTGCCGAACTCCTCGCCCTGGACGGCGTCCCGGGTGCGGGTGCGGGCCAGCGAGCTGCGCAGCTGCTGCTCCACCGCACGGTCGGCGTCGGTGACCGGGGTCAGGTCGGGCTTGGTGTCGACCACCAGGTCCTGGGCCTTGAAGCGGTCCAGGGAGATCGCGTCGGCCTGGTCGGCCAGCACGTGCGCCAGCTGCATGTCCTCGGTGAAGCCCCGCGTCCCCGTCATGGGGCGACGGTAGCGGGCTGGTGCGTCGGGGTGGTCCGCCGTGGACCTGGGCTCGGTCGTCACGGCGGTGCGGTCGGTCGGTGGGCTCAGTGGAAGACCGCGGCCTCCACGTCGGTCGGGCCGTCGTACTGCTGGTCGTCCAGACCGCGCAGGGCCTCCAGGACCTCGTCACCTCCTCCCTGGGACTCGGCGTGGCCGACCAGGTCGTCCTTGGACGCCGGGTACTCGATCCCCTGCAG
Organism: Klenkia sp. AC732; assembly: GCF_979256525.1. Classification (NCBI taxonomy): domain Bacteria; kingdom Bacillati; phylum Actinomycetota; class Actinomycetes; order Geodermatophilales; family Geodermatophilaceae; genus Klenkia; species Klenkia sp. AC732. Next base: position 13,070 of record NZ_CEEDOS010000009.1, read on the forward strand.
GGCCTTCTGGATGTCGATGGGACTCACCATGAGCGCCCGCTACCCGACGCCCCCGGGTCGATGCCCGGCTACCGTCGGCAGCGTGCAGAAGGGTCCCGACGCCGCCAAGCTGGTCGGCCTGCTCGCCGACGACGCCCGGTTGGCGGTGGTCGCCGCACTCGCCCTGGGCGCGGGTGACCACGCAGCGGTGGCGACGGCGACGGGTCTCTCGCAGACGGAGGTCGCGCTGGCCGCCCGGCGGTTGGGCCGGGCCGGCCTGGTGGAGCGGGACGGCGCGGCGCTGACCCTGCGCCGGGAGGTGTTCGGGGCGGCGGCCCGGGCCGCGGGGGAGTCGGCCCCACCGCCGGTGCCGCTGTCGGCGGACCCGGTCCAGGACGCCGTGCTGCAGGCGTTCGTGCGGGACGGCCGGCTGACCTCGATCCCGTCGCACCGGACCAAGCGACGGGTGGTGCTCGAGCACCTCGTCGCGGTGTTCGAGCCGGGCCTGCGCTACCCCGAGCGGGAGGTCAACGCGCTGCTGGCCGTGTGGCACCCGGACACCGCGGCCATTCGCCGGTACCTGGTCGACGAGGGTCTGCTCAGCCGGGACGCCGGTGTCTACTGGCGCAGCGGCGGCCCGGTCGAGGTCTGAGCCGACGCACCGCACAGCAGCGCCTCGACGTCGCCGATCGGGGCCGGGCGGTGGAAGTGGAAGCCCTGTGCGTAGAGGCAACCCAGCGTGCGCAACAGGTCGGCCTGCTCCTGGGTCTCCACGCCCTCGGCGACCAGCTGGAGCCCCAGGGCGTCCGACAGCGCCATGATGCTGCGCATCAGCCGGGCCCGGCGGGTCGAGGTGGTGAGCGCGGAGACGAACGAGTCGTCCAGCTTGAGGAAGTCCGCCGGCAGGGTGTCCAGCCGGGCCAGGGACGAGTAGCCGGTGCCGAAGTCGTCGATGGCCACCGAGAGGCCCTGGGCGCGCATCCGCTCCAGGGTGGCGACGGCGACCGGCGACTCGGCCTCGAGCAGGTTCTCGGTCACCTCCAGCACGGTGGACCCGGCGGGCCACCCCGCGTCGGTCAGGGCGGCCGTGACCAGGTCGGGGAAGGCGGGGTCGCACAGCTGGTGGCCCGAGACGTTGACGGTGAGCAGCAGCCGCCGTCCCGTGCGGGCGTGCAGTGCGGCGAGGTCCCGGCAGGCGGTGCGCAGCACGTGGGCACCCAGTGCGCCGATGAGGCCGCTGTCCTCGGCCATCGGCACGAACCGGCCGGGGGACACCGCCCCGAGTCTCGGGTGCGACCAGCGCACGAGTGCCTCGACACCCACCACGGCGCCGTCGGCCACGGTGACGATGCCCTGGTAGTGCACCGCCAGACCGGACGCGACCGGGTCGCCGGCCAGGGCGGTGGCGAGCTCGGCGGCCAGCGGGTCGGGGCCGGAGTCGTCGAGCACGCTGCGGCCACGGCCGGCGGCCTTGGCCTGGTAGAGCGCCCGGTCGGCCCGGCGCATGAGCTGGGAGGCGGTCTCCCCGGGCTGCAGCTGGGTCACCCCGCAGGACAGGCCCACCTCGGGGCAGGCGTGACGGAGCTGCTCCACGAGGGCCAGGGCGACGGGGCCGGTGGAGTCCGGCAGCAGCAGCGAGAACTCGTCCCCGCCGTGCCGGGCCAGCACCGCGCCGGCCGGCAGCGCCGGGCCCCACCGGGTGGCGACCAGCCGGAGCAGGTCGTCACCGGCACCGTGGCCGTGGGCGTCGTTGACCGCCTTGAAGTGGTCGATGTCCAGCAGCGCGGCCGACAACGGGTCTCCACTGCGCGCGGTGGCCAGCAGCAGGGCCTCGACCGTCTCGTCGAACCGGCGGCGGTTGGCCAGCCCGGTCAACGGGTCCCGGCCGGCGCTGGAGGCCCGGCGCACCAGGTCACCGACGACCACCGCCACCGCGACGCAGACCAGGACGAGCGCCAGGGCCACCGACACCGGGACGTCCGGGCGCACCAGCAGCACACCGGCGCCGGCGGTGAGCGCACCCACCAGCTGCAGCACCGCGCCCACGCCGGCGAAGTAGAAGAAGGAGTCCAGGGTGACGAAGACCATCAGCCCGGCCAGTGCCGTGGCCGTGGCCGGGTCGGGCGCCAGCAGTGAGGCGGCGGCGATCAACACGGTGCCGGCGGCCACCAGCAGGTGGTAGACGCCCCGGCCCAGCAGGCGGCCCCACCGCAGGCAGCCCACGCCGGTGACGAGGGAGACCAGCCCGATCGCGAGCAGGGCCAGGCCGGTGGGGGAGCGGTCCAGGTGGTCCACCGCCGCGACGGTCACCGTTGCACCACCGGCGCAGTACAGGGAGCCGGTCACCGCGGCCATCACCCGGGGGGTGGCGACCTCGGGTGGTCGGGGCAGCAGTCGGCGCACGGGGAAGAGATCGGCACGATCCTGTTCCGCTTGAGTGGACGGGTGGGATCCGGGCGGGACCTGCCCCCCGGGGGTGAGCGGCAGGGCCGCCGGCTCACCAGTTCGGCGTCTGGGTCACCGCGGCGACCAGGCGACGGAAGCTGCCCAGCCGCTCGGCCCGGGCCGGTGGACCCTCGGCGGCCCAGTCGTCCAGCGCACAGTCGGGGTCCTCGGCGGTGTGCCCGCACAGCGGCGGGCAGTCCCGGGCGACCTCGGCCAGGTCGTCGAAAGAGGCCAGCACGTCGGCCGGGTCGGTGTCGGCCAGCCCGAAGCTGCGGATGCCCGGGGTGTCGATGACCATCCCGCCGTGGGGCAGGTCCAGCAGCACCGCCGAGGACGACGTGTGCCGGCCCTTGCCCACCTTGCTCACCCCGCCGGTCGCCCGGTACGCGTCGGGGACCAGCCGGTTCACCAGGGTGGACTTGCCCACCCCGGACTGGCCGACGAAGACCGAGATCCGGCCGTCCAGGCGCGGCTCCAGCTCGTGCAGGTCGGTGTCCCGGGAGACCGCGATCGCCTCGACCTCCAGCCCGGCGTAGCGGGCCAGCAGCTCGTCGGGGCTGCCCAGGTCGGCCTTGGTCAGGCACAGCAGCGGGGTCAGTCCGCCGGAGAACGCCGCCACCAGGCAGCGGTCCAGGAACCCCACGTGCGGTTCGGGGTCGGTGATCGCGGTGACGACGACGAGCTGCTCGGCGTTGGCGACCACCACCCGCTCGGTGGGGTCGGTGTCGTCGGCGGTGCGGCGCAGCGTGGTGGCCCGGGGCTCGATGACCACGATGCGGGCCAGGGTGTCGGTGCGCCCGCTGGTGTCCCCGACGAGGCGGACCCGGTCGCCGGTGACCACGCCGTGCTTGCCCAGCTCGCGGGCCCGCATGGCGGTCACCTCGACCTGGCCGCCGTCGTCGGGGTCCTGCACCCGCACGGTCATCCGGCCGCGGTCGACCCCGACGACCAGCCCGGGGACGGCGTCGTCGTGGCTGGGCCGGGTCCGGGTGCGTGGCCGGGACCCACGCCGGCCGGGACGGACCCGGACGTCGTCCTCGTCGGAGCGGCTGTCGAACGTGCGGCCCGACATCAGCGGCCGCCCGTCCGGGACGGGCGGGGGGAGGGCTGCACGCTGGTCACCGGCACGGCCCGCTCAGCCGACCGCTCCGACGCCGCTGCCCAGCAACCCGGCCCAGCGGTCGGTGAAGTCCGGCAGCGTCTTGGTGACCGCCCCGGGGTCGCGGACGACGACGCCGGGCACCACCAGCCCGAGCACCGCGGCCACCATGACCATCCGGTGGTCGGCGTAGGAGTCCAGCTGCGCCGCCCGCCGCGGGCCCGGGGTGATCTCCAGGCCGTCGGGCAGCTGGGTCACCGTGGCACCGACCGCGGTGAGCACCTCGTCGAGGGCCTGCAGCCGGTCGGTCTCGTGGCCGCGCAGGTGCGCGATGCCGGTGAGCCGGGACGGGCCGTCGGCCAGCGCGCACAGCGCCGCCAGCACCGGGGTCAGCTCGCCGACCTCACCGAGGTCGGCGACCAGCGGCCGGACGGTCTGGCCGCCGGTGACCTGCAGGCCCTCGGCGGTGCGCTGCACGTCGGCGCCCATCACGACCAGCAGCTGCTCCAGCTGTGCGCCGGGCTGGGTGGTGCGCAGCGGCCAGTCGCGGACGGTGACCCGGCCGCCGGTGACCAGCGCAGCGGCGAGGAAGGGGGCGGCGTTGGACAGGTCGGGCTCGACGACCCGGTCCAGCGCGGCCACCGGGCCCGGGTGCACCGTCCAGCCGGTGTCGGTGCGCTGCACCAGCACGCCGTGCTCGGTGAGGGTCTCCACGGTCATCTGCACGTGCGGCATCGAGGGGACGCCGCCGGTGAGCCGCAGGTCCAGGCCCTCGGTGAACCGGGCGGCGGCCAGCAGCAGCCCGGACACCACCTGGCTGGACTCGCTGGCGTCCACGGTCACCGTGCCACCGCGGACCGCGCCGGTGCCGTGCACGGTGAACGGCGCCCGGCCGCGGCCGCCGTCGTCGACGGTGACGCCGCACCCGCGCAGGCCCTCGATCAGCCCGGCGTTGGGCCGCTCGCGCAGCCGCTCGTCGCCGTCCAGGGTGACCGGGCCGTCGGCCAGCGCGGCCACCGGCGGCAGGAACCGCAGCACCGTGCCGGCCAGACCGGCGTCCACGGTGGCCGGGCCGCGCAGGGGGGCCGGGGTGACCAGCCAGTCCGCGCCGTCCTCGACGACGCCGACCCCCAGGGCCCGCAGGCCCTCGGCCATCAGGTCGGTGTCCCGGGCGCGCAGCGGGCGGACCAGCCGGGACGGGCCGTCGCTGATCGCCGCGAGCACCAGGGCCCGGGCGGTGATCGACTTGGAGCCGGGCAGGGTGACGACGGCGTCGACCGGCTGCGGGGCGGAGGGGGTCGACCAGCTGTCCATGCCGGTCATCCTGCCCTGCCCGCGGTCCACGGTCCGCGTCGTCGTCCCCTGCCCGGAGGTCACCCGGCGGCCGGGGCCGCGGGCTTCGCGGCCGGCAGGGTGCGCACCAGCCGGCGGTTGGCGAACTCGAACATGCCCAGCTCGGAGAGCTCGCGGCCGTAGCCCGAGCGCTTCACTCCGCCGAAGGGCAGTTCGGGGGAGGAACCCGAGGGCTGGTTGATCCAGACCATCCCGGACTCGAGCCGGTCGGCGACCCCGCGGGCCCGCTCGGCGTCCCCGCTGTAGACGACGGCGGACAGCCCGTAGGTGCTGTCGTTGGCCAGGCGCACCGCCTCGTCCTCGTCGGCGACCTTGTAGAGGACGGCGGCGGGACCGAAGAGCTCCTCGGAGTAGGCGCGCATGTCGGGGGTGACGTCGGCGAGCAGGGTGGCCTCGACGAAGGCACCGGCGTGCTCGGGGCGGCCGCCGCCGGCCAGCACGGTGGCGCCCTTGTCGACGGCGTCCTGGATCTGGGCGTGCAGGTCCTGCGCGGCCTTCTCCGTCGACAGCGGGCCCAGCGTGGTCGCCGGGTCAGCGGGGTCGCCGGGGGTGAAGGTGCCGAAGGCCTGCTGCATGCCGGCGACGAACTCGTCGTAGACGTCGGCGAGCACGATGATCCGCTTGGCGGCGATGCAGGCCTGGCCGGTGTTGGCCATCCGGCCCATGGTGGCGGCCTTGACCGTCCGGCCCAGGTCCGGGGTGTCCAGCACGACGAACGGGTCGCTGCCGCCGAGCTCGAGGACCGACTTCTTCAGGTGCTTGCCGGCCAGCGACGCCACCGAGGAGCCGGCCTTCTCGCTGCCGGTCAGGGTCACGCCCTGCACGGCCGGGTGGCTGATCACCTGCTCGGTGTCCGAGATGGCCAGGAAGACGTTGGTGTAGACGCCCTCGGGCGCACCGGCGTCGCGGAAGAGCTCCTCCAGGGCCAGGGCGCACTGCGGGTTCAGCTCGGCGTGCTTGAGCACGATCGTGTTGCCCAGCGTCAGGTTCGGGCCGGCCACCCGGACCACCTGGTACAGCGGGTAGTTCCACGGCTCGATGGCGAACAGCACGCCGGTCGGCTCGTTGACGACCACGGCCTCGCCCTTCATCACCCCGATCGTGCGCGGGGCGAGGAACTGCTCGGCCTCGTCCGCGTAGTACCGCAGGATGCTGGCGGCCAGCTGGACCTCACCGGCCGCCTCCTGGATGCGCTTGCCCATCTCCGTGGTGATCAGCGCGGCCAGGGCGTCGGAGCGCTCGAGCATCAGGTCGGCGGCACGCCCGACGACGGCGGCCCGCTCGGCCACGCTGCGCCGGCGCCAGTCCAGGTAGGCGGCGTGCGCCCGGTCGACGACGGCGGTCACCTGGTCGCTGGGCAGCGAGTCGAACTCCCGCTCGGTCTCACCGGTGAAGGGGTTGACGGTGGCGTAGGCCCGGTCGGCGGTGCCGCTGTCGGTCTTCGCGCTGGTGCCGGTGGAGGTGTCGGTCTGCGTGCTCGTCACGTCGTCGTGCCTCTTCTCGCTCGCTGGTGGGTCGGGTGCAGTCCTACCCGCCCGGACCGACAGCACGCTCCCCGGCCGCCACGGACCTGGGGACGGCGGGGCTGGGGACGGGGCGGGCCGGGCGACCTACAGTCGACGTGTCGCGCTGATCGAGTCCCGGGGAGGCCGCCGTGTGCGGGCGTTACGCAGCCAGTCGCCGTCCCGAGGACCTGACGGTGGAGTTCGAGGCCGTCGCGGCCCCCGGGCAGTCCCCGCTGGCGGCGGACTACAACGTCGCGCCGACCAAGGACGTGTACGTCGTCCGGCAGGCCCGGGAGCGCGCCGAGGACGGCACCCCCACCGGCGGCGTGCACCGCGAGCTGCGGGTGGTCCGCTGGGGCCTCGTGCCGTCCTGGGCCGAGGACGTCTCGGTCGGCAACCGGATGCTCAACGCCCGGGTGGAGTCCCTGACGTCGAAGCCGGCGTTCCGCAAGGCCGCCCGGGCCCGGCGGTGCCTGGTCCCCGCCGACGGCTGGTACGAGTGGGCGCCCAAGCCGCACTCCCCGGGCAAGCAGCCCTGGTACGTCACCCCGCAGGACGGCTCGGGCCTGGCCCTCGCCGGGCTGTGGGAAGTCTGGGGTCGGGGTGCGGACCGGGTCTACAGCTGCACCGTGGTCACCGCCCCGGCCGTGGGCGCGCTCGCCGAGATCCACGACCGGATGCCGCTCGTGCTGCCCCGCGACCGCTGGGCCGACTGGCTGGACCTCGGGCGCGAGGACGTCGAGACCCTCGCCGCACCGACCCCGCCCGAGGTCGTCGAGGGCCTGGAGATCCGGCCCGTCGGTGCCGCGGTGGGCAACGTGGCCAACAGCGGTCGGCAGCTCACCGCCCGGGCCGAGGCGGTCAGCGAGCCCGCCGACCAGCCCGCCCTGTTCTGACCCGACCCCCGAGGTGACCCCCTGAGCACGACCGACCCCGCCGTGCCCGCCGCCGGACCGTCCGAGGGGCCGGTGGCACCCGGGTCCCGGGCGCTGCCGTCCTGGATCGCCGCCGCGGTCACCTTCCTGTCCTCCGGTGCCGTGCTGGTCCTGGAGATCACCGGCCTGCGGCTGATCGCGCCCTACGTGGGGATCACGCTGCAGACCAACACCGCGGTCATCGGGTTCGCGCTGGCCGCGATCGCCGTCGGCGCCTGGGCCGGGGGCCGGGCCGCCGACCGGGGCGACCCGCGGCGGCTGCTGGTGCCGCTGCTCGTCGCCGGTGGGGCGCTGGTCATCGCGGTGCTGCCGCTGGTGCGCTTCGCCGGTGCCGCGCTGTCCGGGGCCGACGCCGGCAGCGTGCTGCTGCTGGCCGCGGTGGCCGTCGTCGTCCCCGCTGCGCTGCTGTCGGCGGTGCCCCCGATCGTGGTGGCCCTGCAGCTGGGCAGCCTCGCGGAGACCGGGTCCGTCGTCGGCCGGCTGTCCGGGATCGGCACCCTGGGCGGCATCGCGGCGACCTTCGGCACCGGGTTCCTGCTCGTCGCCGTGCTGCCGACCAGCGTGATCATGGTCGGCACCGGGCTGGTCGTCGTCGCCACCGGGCTGGCGCTGCTGGTCTGGCAGCGCCGGGCCGGGGTGCCGGCCCGGGTCTCCGGCGCCCTGGTGGTGACGGCGCTGGCCGGCACCGGGCTCGCGGTGCTGGCCCCGAACCCCTGCCAGGACGAGACGACGTACCACTGCGCCCGGGTGGTCGCCGACCCGGAGCGGGACGGCGGCCGCACCCTGGTGCTGGACACCCTGCGGCACTCCTACGTCGACCTCGCCGACCCCACGTACCTGCAGTTCGAGTACGTCCAGGCCATCGCCTCGGTCACCGACGTGCTCGCCCCGGAGGGGGAGCCGCTGTCCGCGCTGCACCTGGGCGGGGGCGGGCTGACCCTGCCGCGCTACCTCGCCGAGGTCCGGCCCGGCACGCAGAGCCGGGTGCTGGAGGTCGACCCCGGGGTGGTCGAGGTCGACCGGGCCAGGCTGGGTCTGCAGACCTCGGCGGACCTGGAGGTCGTCGTGGGCGACGCCCGCGTCGGGCTCAGCGCGGAGGCCCCGGGCGGCCGGGACCTGGTCGTGGGCGACGCGTTCGGCGGGCTGTCGGTGCCCTGGCAGCTGGCCACCACCGAGGCCGTCGCGCTGGTCGAGGACGCGCTGGCCCCCGGCGGGGTCTACGCCGCGAACCTCATCGACAACCCGCCGCTGGACTTCGTCCGCGCCGAGCTCGCCACCCTGCGCACCGTCTTCTCCGACGTCGTGCTGCTCGCCCGGCCCGACGTGCTGGCCGGTGCGGAGGGCGGCAACGTCGTCGTGGTCGCGGCGCAGGAGCCGGTGGACGACGTCGCCCTGGACGAGGCGCTGGCCGGCCGTGGGCTGGACTGGCGGGTCGCCCAGGGGGCCGAGCTCGACGCCTTCGTCGGGGACGCCCCGGTGCTGACCGACGACCACGCGCCGGTGGACCAACTGCTCACCCCCTACGGCTGACCGGCCCCGATCAGCGGCCGACGTCCGCCGTCCGGGCCCGGGTCAGCGCCACCAGGTCGGCCGGGGCCAGCTCGACCTGCAGGCCCCGCCGGCCGCCGCTGACCAGCACGGTGTCGAACCCCAGCGCCGAGACGTCGACGACCGTGGGCAGCGCCTTGCGCTGACCCAGCGGGCTGATGCCCCCGCGCACGTAGCCGCTGCTGCGCTCGGCGTCGGCCGGGTCGGCCATCACCGCCTTGCGCCCACCGACCGCGGCCGCGAGCGCCTTGAGGTCCAGCTGGCCCGCGACCGGGACCACCGCGACGGTCAGCGCGCCGTCGACCCGGGCCACCAGGGTCTTGAGGACCCGGGCCGGGTCTGAGCCCAGCGCGGCCACCGCGGCCTCGCCGAAGCCGACGCCGTCGGGGTGGTCGTCGGGGTCGTAGGTGTGCAGGACGTGGGCCACCCGGGCCCGCTCCAGCACCCGCACCGCGGGGGTCGCCGCCATGACCGGACACCCTAGGGACGGGGAATGACCCGGCGGGCGGCACCCTTGTAGAGAGCGTGACCAGCTCCTCCGCACCGACCCGGGCCCGCCGGTCGACGACGTCCCCGGACGTCGTCGTGACCCGTCGTCCGCCCGGCCGCCCGGTGGCCGCCCGGCTAGGATCGACCGACGTGGTGTCCCGTCTGCGGGCGCCGCAGAGAGGACGGTCGGTGCCCGACGAGACCACGGACGAGACGACGGGACCGGGGACGGCAGCTGCCGGTGCCCCCGCTGTCGTGACCGAGACCCCCGAGGCCCGGGCCGACGGCAGCCGCAGCGAGCAGGCCGAGACCCGTGCGCAGCGCGACGCCCGCTTCGAGCGCGACGCGCTGCCCTTCCTGGACCAGCTGTACCCGGCGGCCCTGCGGATGACCCGCAACCCGGCCGACGCCGAGGACCTGGTGCAGGAGACCTTCGTCAAGGCCTACTCCGCGTTCCACCAGTTCGCCGAGGGCACGAACCTCAAGGCCTGGCTGTACCGGATCCTGACGAACACCTACATCAACAACTACCGCAAGAAGCAGCGGCAGCCGCAGCAGTACCCCACCGACCAGGTGCAGGACTGGCAGCTGTTCGCCGCCGAGCAGCACAGCTCCACCGGGCTGCGGTCGGCCGAGATCGAGGCGCTGGACCACCTGCCCGACTCCGACATCAAGGACGCCCTGCAGCAGCTGCCGGAGGACTTCCGGCTGGCGGTGTACCTCGCCGACGTCGAGGGCTTCGCCTACAAGGAGATCGCCGAGATCATGGGCACGCCCATCGGCACGGTGATGTCCCGCCTGCACCGCGGCCGCCGTGGGCTGCAGAAGCTGCTCGCCGACTACGCCCGGGAGCGCGGGTTCGCCCGCGCCGGGGCCCCCGAGGAGGGGAGCGCGCGATGAGCGAGACCGCCCACCCCGAGCACGACGGGGAGATCAACAGCTGCGACGACGTGCTCTCCCACGTCTTCGAGTTCCTGGACCACGAGACCGGGGACGCGCGCCGCGCGGTCATCGCCGAGCACCTCGAGGACTGCTCGCCCTGCCTGCGGGAGTTCGGCATCGAGCAGGAGTTCAAGGCCCTGGTCCGCCGGCGCTGCGGGGGAGACCCCACCCCGCTGGGCCTCAAGGACCGGATCAAGATGCAGCTGACCAACGTCTCCTTCGAGGAGGACGGCACGTCGGTCACCGTCGAGCGCGTCACGGTGGAGCACACCACCGAACGCTGAGCCGCACACGCTGGGCCGGACGAGCCGGCCGGAGACACGAAGAGGCGGGGACGACGACGTCGTCCCCGCCTCTTCGCGTCCTGCCCGTCGGCCTCGTCCCGGGGTCCCGCGGCGTGCGGAGCACGTCGTGGGGAGGGACGAGCTCCTCGCTCAGGCGTTGGGACGCTTGCCGTGGTTGGCGCCGCTCTTCTTGCGGGCGCGCCGCTTGCGTCCACGCTTGGACATCGCTGCCCTCCTCTCCTCGTCGTGTCACCGGGGTGGTCGCCGGTGTCGTGGTGCTGCGGGCACGGTGGGAGACCCACCGGACCGGTGTTCCAGGGTCTCACGCCCCGGCACCCGCGTGCCGACCGTCCCACCCGCGGCAGGCGTGGACGAGGCTGTCAGCGGGCAGGACACGGGCACCGGCCGTGACGACGACGTCACGGGGGTGACCGCAGACAAGGGGGACGACGCACAGTGGCCGACACCGGCGGTACGGGTATCGACAGCGTGCTGGTGGCCGGACGGGGCCCGATGGCCTGCGCGGTCATCGCGGCGTGCGCCGCACGCGGGGTGAAGACGGTGGCGGTGCACTCGGCGACCGAGCCGCACGCCCGGCACGTGCGGCTGGCCGACGACGCGGTGTGGCTGGGCCCGGCGCCGGCCGCGGAGTCCTACCTGTCGGTGCCCCGGCTGGTCGAGGCCGCCCGGCGCAGCGGGGTGTCGGCGGTCCTGCCGGTGCCCCCGGCACTGGCCGGCAACGTCGAGCTGGCCGCCGCGGTGCGGTCGGTGGGGCTGACCTGGGTCGGCCCGGACCCGGCGGTGCTGGAGCGGCTCGGTGGTGACGGCGTCGAGCCGGCCAGCGAGCTGGGTTTCCTGGCGGTGGTCACCGCCGACGGCTTGGCGCACGTGACCCCGGTGCGCCGGGACCGGGAGGCCGGCACCGCCCGGGTGTCCTGGACGACGGGGGAGGCGATGGCGCTGCCCGCCGCGGCCCAGCGGCTGCCCGAGCTGGGCTGGCGCGGACTGGTGACCGTCGGCATCGACCCGGAGGGGGCGTTGGCGGAGGTGGCCGCCGGGTTCAGCCTGGACGTGGCGGTGCTGGAGCGGGCGCACGGGGTGGACGCGGTGGACCTCGCCCTGCGCAGCGCCGCAGGGCGGCTGCGCCCGGTGCCCGACGCCCCGCTGCGCCCGGCCGTGGCGGCGCAGCTGCGCTCCACGCTGCCCCCGGGCACCGCGGGCCGGGTCACCGGCCGGCTGCCGGACCGCCCGGCCGGCCCGGGCTCCGACGTCGTCGCCGTCACCGGGTACGACCGGGGGGACCGGCTGGACGGCTGGTACGACGCGCTGCTGGCCACGGTCAGCGCGGCGGGCCCGGACACCGGCACCGCGGCGCGGCTGGTCGCCGAGGTGCTCACCGGTCTGCCCGAGACCGGCGTGCCGCACGACGGGGCGGCGGTCTGCTCGGTGCTGCACCGGCTCGCCGACGGCTGACCGGCACGTCCACCCGGCGGACGGCGGGGAGGTGGCCCCCCGGGTGGTTGGATGTGCGCACACCGGCGCAGCAGCGACGGGTGGGAGTCCCTGCAGCGAGGAGGACCGGTGGCGGTCGAGGAGATCCACGCCGAGATGGTCTCCAGCGTCTGGAAGGTGCTGGTGGCCCCGGGCGCCGAGGTGGCCGCCGGTGACACGCTGGTCATCCTCGAGTCGATGAAGATGGAGATCCCGGTGCTGACCGAGAAGGCCGGCACCGTCACCGAGCTGCACGTCGTCGAGGGCGAGGTCCTCCAGGAGGGCGACCTCATCGCCACCGTCCAGGCCTGACGCCGCGGGGTCGCCGGGGGAGGTCGGGACGGCGCCGTCCTAGGCTCGGTCCACCATGACCAGCACCCCCAGCAGCCTCTCCGACCGCCTGTCCCGCGGCTCCTCGGTCAGTCCCTCCCAGGTCGACCACGCCCGCCGGCTGGTGGCCGACTGGCAGCTGCTGGCCGACCTGTCCTTCGCCGACCTCACGCTGTGGGTCCCGCTGCCCACCGGCCCCTGGTGGTGCGTGGCCCAGGTCCGCCCGCTGACCGCGCCCACCTCGCAGCCCGAGGACCTCATCGGCGTCGAGGTCGAGGGCGCGGACGCGGCGTCCTTCGCCCGGGTGCACGCCGGGGGCGAGACGGTCACCGAGGAGCCCGACGGCACGGGCTCCGCCCCACGCCGCCGTGAGGTGCTGCCGGTGCGGCACGAGGGTGCGGTGGTGGCCGTGCTGGCCCGGGACACCCGGCTGTCGGCGACCCGTTCGCCGTCCCCGCTGGAGCTGACCTACCTCGACATCGCCGCGGAGCTGTGCCAGATGGTCTCGGCCGGCACGTTCCCCCCGCGGATGCTGGAGGACGCCGAGATGAGCCCCCGGGTCGGCGACGGGCTGGTGCGGCTGGACGGTGCCGGGCGTGCGGTCTACGCCAGCCCGAACGCCCTGTCGGCCTACCGGCGGATGGGTCTCACCGGTGACGTCGTCGGGGTCCAGCTGGCCGAGCTCACCCGGCACGCGGCCACCGACCGGGTGGCCGGGGAGGCCGTGGCGGCCAGCATCACCGCAGCGGTCGCCGGTCGCTTCCCCGACCCGATGGACGTCGAGGGCGAGGCCGCCACCATGCTCGTGCGGGCGCTGCCGCTGCAGGCCCCCGGTGGCGAGCACGGGGCGCTGGTGCTGGTCCGCGACGTCACCGACGTGCGGCGGCGGGACCGGGCGCTGATGACCAAGGACGCCACCATCCGGGAGATCCACCACCGGGTGAAGAACAACCTGCAGACGGTGGCCGCGCTGCTGCGGCTGCAGGCCCGGCGGGTGTCCGAGCCGGCCGCGCGGGAGGCGCTGCTGGAGTCGGTCCGCCGGGTGGCCTCCATCGCCGTCGTGCACGACACCCTGGCCGGCAGCCGGGACGACGTGGTGGACGTGGACGACGTGCTGGGCCAGGTGCTGCCGATGCTGGGCGACGTCGCGTCGGTGGGGCCCTCGGCGCGGATCCAGCGGGTGGGTGCCTTCGGCGAGTTGCCGGCGGCCGCGGCGACCCCGCTGGTCATGGCGGTCACCGAGCTGCTGCACAACGCCGTCGAGCACGCCTTCCCCGACGGGCGTCCGGGCACGATCGAGCTGGCGGCCGAGCGGGACGGCCACGACCTGCTGGTCCGGATCACCGACGACGGCCAGGGGCTGCCGCCGGGCTTCGACGTCGCGGCGAGCAAGGGGCTGGGCCTGCAGATCGTCCGGACGCTGGTGACCAGCGAGCTGCACGGCTCCCTGGCGATCAGCGCGCCGGAGTCCGGGCACGGGACCGTCGCGGTGCTGACCCTGCCCGGCGCCGGGCGGGTCCGCCGCTGAACGCGGGGGAGCCGGGCGGCGACGACACGAGGCCGGCTCCCCGGGGGTCCCGGTGAGCCGGCCTCGTCAGGTCGGTGCTGTGCTGGTGCCGGTCAGGCGGTGCGGACCCGGGTGCGGGCGGTGCGCCGCTTGAGCGCACGGCGCTCGTCCTCGGAGAGACCGCCCCAGACGCCGGAGTCCTGGCCCGAGCTCAGAGCCCACTCGAGGCAGGACTGCACGACGGGGCAGCGCTGGCACACGGCCTTGGCCTGATCGATCTGCGTGACCGCAGGGCCCGTCGTCCCGATGGGGAAGAAGAGCTCGGGGTCTTCGTCCCGGCAGAGGGCGCGGTGGCGCCAGTCCATGTCGGTGTGCTCCTCGGTGTCGTCTACGGTGTGCCCGTACCCGCACGACCCGGCTTGGCCGGGTGTGTGACCCGACGGCGTCTGGTCGACGTCGGGAGGCAACCGCACGCTGGTGTTACCAGCAGGTTGCGTTCACGGACGATGCTTTCACGCGCTGAGTGGCTGTCAAGCGGTTCGCCGCCGGACCCACCCCTCGTATGAGCAACCTCACCACGCACCTACCAGGTCCGCCACCGCAATCGACGACGGGGTGGCGAGCGGGGGTCACCCGGACGGGTGCCGGGACGCGGTGGCGTCTCAGAGCACCACGGAGAGCGCGCGCCCCACCGAACGGACCCGCAGACCCGTCGCGACGCCGAGGTGGTCGCCGTCCAGCTGCCAGCCCTGGGGCCGCTCGCAGGTCAGGGCGAGGTCGGGCAGGTCGTGCCAGCGGTGCACGCCGCGCCCCCGGGGGTCGGGTTCGCGGGCCATCGTCTGGCGGAGGTGGTGCAGCATCCGCAGCGGCCCCAGACGGCCCATCGCGAAGACGTCGAGCCGGGTGTCGAAGGAGGCCCGGGGACTCGGGTTCAGCGGGGTGTCGCCCAGGTAGGTCCACGGGCTCACGTTGGAGACCAGGCACAGGAACAGGCCCGTGGTCGGCTGCTCCCCGGGAACGTGCAGCGTCATCGGCGGGCGGCGCCGGTCCGCGCCGAGCAGGAACGAGCGGGTGCCGGCCCGCACGTAGAGCGACCCGGTCGAGCGGTGCCCGCGGGACCGCTGCTCCTCGACCCGCCGGATGACGTCGGCGTCGAAGCCGAGGCCGGCCGCGAAGACGAACCACCGCGGCGGCGTCCAGCGCACCGTGCCGGCGGCGTCGGTCTGCTGTGCGCTGGCCGTGCCCAGCGAGATGCGGCGGGTGCGCCCGGCCCGCAGCGAGTCCAGGATCTCCGCGATCGCCTCGACCGGGTCCCGGGAGCGCCCCAGTGCACGGGCGAAGACGTTGGTCGAACCGCCGGGGACCACGGCGAGCGTGGGGACGCGGGGGCCGGGTCCGTCAGCCAGCATGCCGTCGACGGTCTCGTTCACCGTGCCGTCCCCGCCCAGGGTGACGACGACGTCGTACCCGTCCGCGGTCGCCTGCGCGCCGAGCTCGCGGGCGTGCCCACGGTGGGTGGTCTCGACGACCTCCAGGCGCAGGTCGGTCGACAGCGCCCGGACGAGCACGTCGCGGACCTTGGCGGTGGTGGTGGTCGCCGCCGGGTTGGCCACCAGCAGCGCACGCACGTGCCCCACCCTATCCAGGCCCCCCGCGTAGCCTCGCCGTCGTGGCAGCGCACCCCGACGGCGGTCCCGACCCCCGGTCCCGGCGCCGGGCCGAGCGGTTGCTCGGTGGTGCCGCGGAGGAGTCCGCCCCCCGACCGCGACGGCCGGCGTCGCAGGCGCCGGGTGCCGTCCGGCTGGCGGCGTTGCTGGTGGGCGTCGAGGCCGCCGCCCTGGCCGTCGTCGCCGCGGTGGTGCTGGTGCTGACCCTGACCAGCACCCCGGACAGCGTGGGCCGCGCGCTGGCCGAGGTCGTGTACGTCGGGCTGGGTGCCGGGGCGCTGGGCGCCGCCGCGGTCGGGCTGTGGCGGGTGTCGCCGTGGGCGCGGGGGCCGGTGGTCGTGCTCCAGCTGCTGCTGGGGCTGCTGGGCTACGTCACCGCGTTCGAGGCCGGCCGGCCGCTGCTGGGCCTGCCGGTGCTCGCCCTGGTGGCCGGCGTGCTGTGGTTCCTGGCCACCCCCGAGGCGCGGCTGGCGTACTCCGAGCGCTAGACCAGGTCGATGACGTCGGCGATCGAGTCCAGCACCCGGCTGGGGCGGAACGGGAACCGGGCGACGTCGGAGGCCCGGGTCGAGCCGGTGAGCACCAGCACGGTCTCCAGACCGGCCTCGATGCCGGCCACGATGTCGGTGTCCATCCGGTCCCCGACCATGGTGGTGGACTCCGAGTGGCCGTCGATCCGGTTGAGCGCGGAGCGGAACATCATCGGGTTGGGCTTGCCGACGAAGTAGGGCTCGGCGCCGGTGGCCTTGGTGATCAGCGCGGCCACCGAGCCGGTCGCGGGCAGCGAGCCCTCCGGCGACGGGCCGGTCACGTCGGGGTTGGTGGCGATGAACCGGGCGCCGGCCTCCACCAGCCGGATGGCCCGGGTGATGGCCTCGAAGCTGTAGGTGCGGGTCTCGCCGAGCACCACGTAGTCGGGCTCGGTGTCGGTGATCGTGTAGCCGGCCTCGTGCAGCGCGGTGGTCAGCCCCGCCTCGCCGACGACGTAGGCCGAGCCGCCGGGCAGCTGGGAGGCCAGGAAGTCCGCGGTGGCCAGCGCGGAGGTCCAGATGGCCTCCTCGGGCACGTCCAGCCCCGACCGGTGCAGCCGGGCCGCGAGGTCCCGCGGGGTGAAGATCGAGTTGTTGGTCAGGACCAGGAAGCGGCGCTCCCGGTCGACCAGGCGGCGGAGGAAGTCCGCGGCGCCGGGCAGCGCCTGCCCCTCGTGGACCAGCACCCCGTCCATGTCGGTCAGCCAGCACTCGGAGGGCCTGCGCTCGGTCATCTCGTCGTCCTCTCGCGGGCGAAGGTGGTCAGCGCCGGGTCGTCGGTCCGGTCGGTGAGCCGGAAGACCGACCAGCCGTCCTGCGGGCGGGCACCGGCGGCGCGGTAGAAGTCGATGGAGGGGGTGTTCCAGTCCAGCACCGACCACTCGAGTCGGGCGTAGCCGCGTTCGACGCACAGCGCGGCCAGGGTGCGCAGCAGCTCCCGCCCGAGGCCGGTGCCACGCTGGGTGGGGGAGACGTAGAGGTCCTCGAGGTACACCCCGTGGGTGCCGCGCCAGGTGCTGAAGGACAGGAACCACAGCGCGAACCCGACGACCTCGCCGTCCCCGGTGGTGGCCACGTGCCCGAACAGTGCCGGGGACTCCCCGAACAGCGCTGCGTGCAGCTGCTCGGGGGTCATCAGCGCCTCGTCCAGGCTCTGCTCGTAGTCGGCCAGCTCGCGGACCAGCCCGACCACGACCTCGATGTCTGCGGGGGCGACGGGTCGGACGGTCACGACAGCAGCTCCTTGACCCGTGGGGGCACCAGGCGGCCCAGCGGGGAGACCAGCGGCACCAGCAGCGGGGAGGCCAGGTAGGTGTAGGCGACCAGGCAGAAGGTGAACACCGGCACCGTCGCCAGGCCGACCGCGATCAGCACCCCGGCGGTGATCAGGCCGTAGGGCTTGCCGCTCTTGGGGCTGACCAGCGAGCGGAAGGACCGCCACTTGATCGTGGAGACCATCAGCAGGCCGGGGACGACGACGACCAGCAGCACCCACAGCCGGTCCCGGCCCTGGAGCACGTCGGAGAAGGCGAACACGCTGGCCATCACGACCCCGGCGGCGCCCGGGCTGGCCAGGCCGACGAAGAAGCGCTTGTCCGCGGTGGGGTCGACGGTGGTGTTGAACCGGGCCAGCCGGATGGCGGCGCAGGCCACCCACAGGAAGCAGGCGATCCAGCCCAGCGGGTCGAAGCCGTCCCGGCCGTCGGAGAACAGCGCGAAGGCCAGCAGCGCCGGGGCCAGACCGAAGGAGACCAGGTCGGCCAGGGAGTCGAACTGCAGGCCGAACGGGGACACCGCGCCCACCAGCCGGGCGACCGCGCCGTCGGCGATGTCGAGCACCACCGAGGCGCCGATCAGCACGCAGGCCAGGTCGTACTGGCCGCGGAAGGCGACCAGGATCGCGGCGAAGCCGCAGAGCATGTTGCCCAGGGTGAACAGGCTGGGCAGCCAGGAGCGCGCCCGGGAGCGGCCGCCGCGCGCCGAGGCGCGGACGAACTCGACGGTCTGCGTCCGCCGGGTGGGCGAGCGCCGCTCGGTGGTCACGGTCTCGGCCCGTCCCCGCCGACAGCGCGGTCCCAGCGGGCGATGACGGTCTCCCCGCCGCGGACCCGGTCGCCCTTGCCCACGGTGAGGGTCGCGGTGGCCGGCACGAAGACGTCCATCCGGGAACCGAACTTCATCAGGCCCATCCGCTCGCCGGTGGCCAGCTGCTGCCCGACCCCGGTCCGGGTGACGATGCGCCGGGCCAGCACCCCGACGAGCTGGCGGAAGACCACGGTCCGGTCGCCGTCGACCAGCCACAGCTCGGTGCGCTCGTTGCGGTGCGCGCTCTCGGCCCGGTAGGCGGCCAGGAAGCTGCCCGGGGTGTAGCTGCTCTGGGTCACCGTGCCGCGGTAGGGCGAGCGGTTGACGTGCACGTCGACCACGGAGAGGAAGACGCTCACCTGCTGCCAGCCCCCCTCGGGCACCGGCTCGGGGGCGACGCCGTCCTGGGCGGGGCCGGCGACCATGACCACGCCGTCGGCGGGGGACACGACGTCCTCACCGGCGACCGGGGTGGTGTCGCAGCGCCGCTGCGGGTCCCGGAAGAACAGCGCCATGTACGCGGCCAGCCCCAGCAGCGGCCAGCCGGCCCGGCTCGTCGAGCGTCGGCCGGTGACCCGGCCGAGCACGCCCAGGGCCACGGCCGGGGCGAGTGGCACGGTGATGAAGGGCCAGCCGGCCCGGTCGATGCGCATCGGGGTCCGAGGCTACCGGGGCGCGGTGCGCTCGGGGTGCTGACCGCCCGGGGCAGGTCGCCGGACGCCTCAGGTCGAGGCGTGCTCGGCGCTGGCGCCGCCCTCGCTCACCCGCGGCCGCAGGTCCCCGCCGTACCAGTCCAGGCAGACGACCGTCGCGTCGTCGGAGAGCTCGTCACCGGTGGCCCGGACGACGGCCGAGCCCAGGGCGTGCACCACCTGGCGCGGGTGGTCCCCGGCGCTGTCGCGCAGTGCCCGCACCACGTCGACCGCCGCGGCGTCCCGCTCCTGCATGCCGTCGGTGAGGAAGACGAGCCGGTCCCCGGGCTGCAGGTCGAACTCCTGCACCCGGAACCCCCGGCCCGCCTGGACCCCGAAGGGCAGGTCGACCAGCAGGTCCAGCTCCTCGACCACCCCGGCACGCAGGCGCAGCGGCGCGGGGTGGCCGGCGTTGACCAGCTGGGCGGCGCCGGTGGTCAGGTCCACCCGCAGCACCTGCCCGGTGACGAACTGGCCCCCGGTGCCGTGCGCGGCCACCGCCTCGTTGGCGGCCCGGGTCTGCGCCGCGAGGTCCACCCCGCGGCGACGCTCGTTGCGCAGGCTGCCCACCAGCAGGGTCGCCAGCAGCGCGGCGGCGACGTCGTGGCCGACGGCGTCGGTGATGGACACCTGCAGGCTGTGCCGGTCCAGGGACCAGTCGAAGGTGTCCCCGCCGACGGTGGCCGCGGGCTCGAGCCAGCCCGAGACGGTGAACTGGCCGGCCTCGCAGGTGAAGGAGGCCGGCAGCAGCCGGCGCTGGATCTCCGCGGCCAGGGAGAAGGGCGTCGTCCGCTGGCCCCACTCGAACAGGTCGGTGTGCCGGCGGTTGGCGATCAGCACGTAGGCCAGCGCGTGGCCGGCGGCGGCGACGTCGGCGAGCACCTGCGGGCCGGGCTCGGTGGGCAGCTCCAGCTCCAGCACGCCCAGGGCGTCCCCGCGGTCGGTGACCGGCACCAGGACCCGGCTGCCGTCGACGAGCGCGGTCACCGAGGCGCGCTGGGTCCGCAGCACCTCACCGTGCGGGCTGTCGGCGATCGCCACGGTGTCGGCGCTCTCGGTCCCGGTGGTGCGGGTCGCGGAGCCCCGCGGGGTCACGGTGCCGAGCCGGACCAGCGAGTGGCCGGAGAAGTCGGCGATCAGGAAGGACACGGCGCGGGCGGCGACGGCGGCCGACAGCTCGGCGGCCACGACGGTGACGGCGTCGACCGGCGCTGCGGCCTCGACCCGCTCCAGCAGAGCACGCAGGTCCAGCCGGGGCGTCTGTGGCAGGGGTGGGGCGGCGGTCACGCGGTCACCTGGTCCGGGAGGAGGAACGACGATGCCGGGCCACCCCGTGGGGGAGCCCGGCATCATCGGTGCGGGAGGTCAGGCGGCGGCCTTCGTCTCCCAGAAGATCTTGTCGATCTCGGCGATGTAGTCCAGGAGCTTCTGCCCCTCGGCCGGGTCGACCGACTGCTTGGCACCGGAGGCACCGGCCTGCTTGGTGGCCTTGTTGAACAGCTCGTGCAGCTGCGGGTACTTCTCGAAGTGCGGGGGCTTGAAGTAGTCGGTCCACAGCACCCACAGGTGGTGCTTGACCAGGTCGGCCCGCTGCTCCTTGATGATGAGCGCGCGCGTCTTGAAGACCTCGTCGTCACTGCCCTGGTACTTCTCCTGCAGGGCCTTGACCGACTCGGCCTCGATGCGTGCCTGGGCGGGGTCGTACACGCCGCAGGGGAGGTCGCAGTGCGCGGTGGCCTCCACGGCGGAGAACAGGCTGAACAGCCGCATGGCGTTCCTCCGGAAGCTCGTGGGGTGGGTCGTCTGCGACCCTACCCGCGGTGATCGGGAGCGACATGTCGGGAAGTGGACCGGTGCACGGGATGCAGGGGCTGCCCCGGCGGTGGACGCACGTCCGGGTCACGGGCCCGTCGATGTCACCGACGCTGAAGGACGGCGACCGCCTGCTGGTCGCCCGCGCCGACCGCGCCCGGCCCGGCGAGGTGGTGATCGCACGGTTCCCGGCCCGGCCCGAGCTGCTGGTGGTCAAGCGCTGCGTCCGTGAGGTGCCGGGGGGCTGGTGGGTCGAGGGCGACAGCGCGGTCGTGCACTCGGACAGTCGCACGTTCGGGCCTGCGGTCGTGGTGGGTCGCGTGCTGGCCCGGGTGTACCCCCGGCCGGGGCGGCTGCCCGCCGCTCCGGCGACCGGACTGTGACGTGGGTCGCTGCTCTACGCTCCCGGTCCCATGAGCTCAACGGAGAGTGTCATGCCCGGCTCGACCGACCGATTCGCCGACGATCCCGCGTTCGCGGTGCACGAGGGCGGCAAGCTCTCGGTGCAGCCGACGAGCGCCATCACCTCGATCGCCGACCTCGCCCTCACCTACACCCCGGGCGTGGCCCGGGTGTCCAGCGCCATCGCCGCCGAGCCCGAGCTCGCCCGCCGGTTCACCTGGGCGCCCCGCGTGGTCGCCGTGGTCTCCGACGGCACCGCGGTGCTGGGCCTGGGTGACATCGGCCCGACCGCCTCGCTGCCGGTCATGGAGGGCAAGGCCTGCCTGTTCCGCGAGTTCGGCGGCCTGGACTCCGTGCCGATCGTGCTCTCCACGACCGACGTCGACGAGATCGTCGCGACCGTCATGGCCATCGCACCCTCCTTCGGCGGCATCAACCTCGAGGACATCAGCGCGCCGCGCTGCTTCGAGGTCGAGTCCCGACTGCGCGAGCAGCTGTCCATCCCGGTCATGCACGACGACCAGCACGGCACGGCGATCGTCGTCCTGGCCGCGCTGCGCAACGCCGCCAAGGTCGTCGGGCGTCCGCTGGGCGACCTGCGGGTCGTCGTCTCCGGCGCCGGGGCCGCGGGCGTGGCCTGCACCAAGATCCTGCTCGAGGCCGGCATCGGCGAGATCGCCGTCGCGGACTCGAAGGGCCTGCTGCACGCCGGCCGGGAGGACCTCACCGAGACCAAGCAGTGGCTGGTGCAGCACACCAACCCGACCGGGCGCACCGGCACGATGGTCGAGGCCCTCGCCGGCGCCGACGTCTACCTGGGCCTGTCCGGCGGGTCGGTGCCCGAGGCGGCGATCGCGGCGATGGCGCCGGGCTGCATCGTGTTCTCCCTGGCCAACCCGACGCCGGAGGTCGACCCGGTGATGGCGGCGCGGTACGCCGCCGTCGTGGCCACCGGGCGCAGCGACCTGGCCAACCAGATCAACAACGTGCTCGCCTTCCCCGGGGTCTTCCGCGGGGCCATCGACGCCGGCGCCACCGGCATCACCGAGGGCATGAAGCTGGCCGCGGCCACCGCGATCGCCGACGTGGTCGGCGACGAGGTCCGGGCGGACTACATCGTGCCCAGCCCGCTGGACCGCCGGGTCGCCGAGGCCGTCGCGGCCGCGGTGGCCGCCGCGGCCCGCGCCGAGGGCGTCACCCGGGACTGAGCCTCACCCGGCGGCGGTGGATCCCCCGAGGACCTCCGCCGCCGGGGTGTTCAGCCACAGCAGCACCACGGTGGCGACGACGAACAGCGGCACCAGCACGACCCGTTCGGTGAACCCGCCGGTCTCCATCGGCGAGAAGTGCACCTTCGCCCGCGGCCGGACCAGCCACACCAGCGGCACCGGCACCCCGCCGCAGGTCAGGAAGTCCCCGGCCACGTGCACCAGCACACCCAGCCCGACCGCCCAGGGCAGCCAGGTGGGGCTGGGGCTGTGCGCCAGGAGCAGCCACGCGCCGCCCCAGGACAGCACCAGGTTGCCGACGACGGTGGTCTCGAACCGGCCGGGGACGACGACGTGCAGTGCCCGCAGCGCCAGCCCGATCGCCAGCGCGAGCAGCAGCAGCGCCGACCAGGTGGCCCGCGACGCCGCGAACGCCAGCGCCCCGAACGCCAGGGGCGCGAGCACCGCGTCGTGGGTGCCCCGCCGGTGGCCACCGGACAGCGTGCCGACCACGCCCGAGGGCACCTCGCTCAGCGGCCCCCACATCCGGGAGATGGTCGACCCGCGCTGGTCCAGGTCGGGCAGCATCGCCATCCCGCCGACGGCTGCGACCCAGCCGAGCTGGGCGACGGTGCCGCTCAGCGGGGCGAGGGGGAGGGTCGCGGCACCGACGGCGAGCCCGGACAGGGCGTGGGAGTGACCGAGCACCCACCCATGGTCACCGCCAGGGGGCGTCGTCCCCGGGAGGCGCGTCAGGGGGTGGGGCGGTAGACCCGGTCCAGGACGCCGGCCAGCAGGCGCTCGGCCAGCGGCCGGGGGAGGGTCGCGACCAGGGCGTGCACCGGCGCCATCCGGGTGGGCAGCGGGCCGCCGTCCAGGCCGGCGAGGTCGAGCAGCCCGTCGACGTCGGCCACCGACAGCGACGCCGGGTCCAGCCCTGCCGCCGCGGACACCAGGCCGGGGTCGGGCACCGGCGGGGGCAGGGCGAGCGCGGCCCGGGCGGCGTCGGCCAGGTCGGCCAGCAGTGCGGGCACCCGGCCGGCGGTCGCCGCGGTGACGGTCAGGTGCAGGGTGGCCGGCAGCGTCGTCCCGTCGGGCTGGGTGAACGGCGGCTGGGGCTGCAACAGCCAGCCACGGGCGGTGGCCTCGTCGGCCAGGTGCAGCACGTCCAGCCCGTCGGTGCCGGCCAGGGCCACCAGCGTCGTCGCCGGGGTGCCGACCACCCGCACCCCGGGGACGTCGGCCAGCCCGGCGACCAGCGCCGTCGTCGCCGCCCGGGCCTCCCGGGCCAGCCGGGCGTAGCCCTCGGTGCCCAGCCAGCGGTGCACCGCCCAGGCCGCCGCCATCGGGCCGGCCGGGCGGGTGCCGGCCAGCGTCGGGTTGACCACCGGGTAGCCCGGCCAGCCCGCGGTGGCGAACCAGTGGCCCTGCCGGAACTCCGGGTCGTTCGTCAGCAGCACCGAGACGCCTTTGGGTGCGTAGCCGTACTTGTGCAGGTCGACCGACAGGCTGGTCACCCCCGGCACCGACAGGTCGAACGGTGCGCTGTCCAGGTGCGGGAGCAGCCACCCGCCGATGCAGGCGTCCACGTGGCACGGGACCCCGGCGGCCGCGGCGAGGGCGGCCACCTCGGGCACCGGGTCCAGCACGCCGTGCGGGTAGGACGGCGCGCTCACCACGACCAGCGCCGTGCGCCGGGACAGCACCTGCTCGACGTCGGCCGGTCGGACCCGGCACGTCACCGGGTCCACGCCCACGTCGACGACGGTCAGGTCGAGGAGGTGTGCCGCCTTGCGGAACGCCGCGTGCGCGGTCACCGGCAGCACCAACTGAGGACGGCGCTCGTCGTCGGGGTGCGCGGCACGCCAGCGGGTGCGGGCGGCCAGCACGGCCAGCAGGCAGCTCTCGGTGCCTCCGGAGGTCACGGTGCCCACGGTCGTCGGGCCACCGCCCAGCAGCCGGGAGGCTGCGGCCACCAGGTCGTCCTCGATCCGGGCGACGCTGGGGAAGGCGGTGGGGTCCAGCGCGTTGGTCCACTGGTAGGCCGCCTGGGCGCCGGCGGCGAGCGCGTCCACCTCGGCCAGGCCGGAGTCGTAGACGTAGGCCATGGTGGCCCCGCCGTGCGTGGGGACGTCGCCGCCGGCCAGCGCGGTGAGCTCGGCCAGCACGTCCTGCGGTGTCACGGGGTGGGCTCCAGTCGGTAGCGGGCGATGAACGGCAGCGAGGCCAGCACCAGCAGTGCGGGCAGCACGCTGAAGGACAGCAGCACGGTGGTGTCGGCGGCGCCGGTCTGGGTGACGACGTCGTCACCGACCGAGGACCGGTAGCCGGCCAGGGACAGCAGACCACCGAGCACCGCGGGACCCACGGCCAGCCCCAGGGTCTCCGCGGCCGTCCACACCCCGGTGAACACCCCGGCGCGGCGCCGCCCGGAGGAGGCCTCGTCGGCACCCACCACGTCGGGCAGCATCGCCAGCGGGAACATCTGCAGGCCCGCGTAGCCCACCCCGACGAGCACGACCAGACCCAGCACCAGCCCGGTGCGCCCGGGGCCGCCCAGCGCCAGGCCCGCCGCACCGACGGCGAACACCGCGCCCGCGGCCAGCAGCCCGGCCCGCTTGCCGACCCGGCGGCCCACCCGCAGCCACAGCGGCATGACGACGATGGCCGGCCCGACGAGGGCCAGGAACAGCAGCGTGCCCGCGCCGCCGTCCCCGAGCACCCGCTCGGCGTAGTACGGCACCCCGGCCAGCATGACGCCGATCCCCAGCGCCTGGACGACGAAACCGGTCAGCAGCAGCCGGAACGGGCGCACCCGGGCCGCCACCCGGACGGTGTGCAGCAGACGCCCCTCGCTGGCCACCCGGGTGAGGGTGCGCGCGTTCCGGGTGCCCACGACGGCCCCGAGCATGCCGACGGCCAGCAGCACCGCCACGAAACCGGCCATCGCCAGGTGCCCGGCCCGGCCGCCGCCGGCCAGGTCCCGGACCTCGGGGGCGCCGGCGCCGGCCAGCAGGATCCCCACCGCGAGTGCCGCGACCCGCCAGGAGACCAGGGTCGACCGCTCGCCCGGGTCCAGGGTGATCTCCGCCGGTTGGGCGACGTAGGGCACCTGGAAGAGGCCGTAGGCGGTGGCGGCCAGCAGGAACGTCACCGCCACCCAGGTGGCAGCCAGCCACGGCGGGGCACCGGGGCCGGCGAAGACCAGCACGAACAGCGGGGGGAGGGCCAGCCCACCGGCCAGCATCCACGGCCGGCGCGGGCCCCACCGGCTGTCGGTGGCGTCGGACCGGGCGCCCACCCAGGGGTTGAGCAGGACGTCCCAGGCCTTGGGTGCGAAGACCACCAGCCCGGCGATGCCGGCGCCCACGCCGAGCACGTCGGTCAGGTAGTAGAGCAGCAGCAGGCCGGGCACCGTGCCGAAGGCGGCGGTGCCGATGGAGCCCAGGGCGTAGCCCAGGTGCGTGCCCCGGGTGAGGCCCGGGGCCGCGGTGAGGGGGAGGCCGGTCACGGGTCCGGAACGTAGTCCGTGACCGACCCCCGCTCGGTCCTCGGCTCAGTCCTCGGCGTCGTCGTCCGTGCCGCCGCGGGCCAGCCAGGTGGCCAGCCGCTCGACCGGCACCTCGAAGTCGGGGTGCTGGTCGACGAAGGCCTGCAGCTGGTCACCCAGCCAGGCGAGGGAGACCTCTTCCTCGCCCCGGCGGGTGACCAGCTCCTCGATGCCGCGATCGGTGAAGTACACGGTGTCTCCCGACGCCGCTACTGGGCGAACGCGCGGGTGACGAGGTCCTTCTGCTCGGCCTCGTGCACCTTGGCGGACCCGACGGCCGGGCTGGCCGAGGCCTTCCGGCTGACGACCGACAGCGACTTCCCGCTCGGCAGGTCGGCCGGCAGGTTGACGGCCATGAACTGCCAGGCGCCCATGTTGGCCGGCTCCTCCTGCACCCAGAACACCTCGGCGGCGTTCGGGTAGCGCTCCAGGGCCTGCACCAGCTCGCTGACCGGCAGCGGGTACAGCTGCTCGACCCGCAGCACGGCGACGTCGTCGATGCCCTGGGCCTCACGGGCGGCGAGCAGGTCGTAGCTGACCTTCCCGCTGCACAGCAGCACCCGGCGGACGGCGGCGTCCTCCAGCGGCTCCCCGCCGACACCCGGGTCGGCCAGCACCGGCCGGAACCGCTCGTCGGTGAAGTCCGCGACCGCGCTGACGGCGGCCTTGGCGCGCAGCAGCGACTTGGGCGTGAAGACCACCAGCGGGCGGTGGGTCTCCGACAGCGCCTGACGACGCAGCAGGTGGAAGTAGTTCGCCGGGGTCGAGCAGTTGGCGACGGTCATGTTGTTCTCCGCGCACAGCTGCAGGAAGCGTTCGGGCCGACCGCTGGAGTGGTCGGGGCCCTGGCCCTCCAGGCCGTGCGGCAGCAGCAGCACCACGCCCGACCGCTGGCCCCACTTGGCCTCACCGGAGGAGATGAACTCGTCGATGATCAGCTGGGCGCCGTCGACGAAGTCACCGAACTGGGCCTCCCAGAGGACCAGTGCCTTCTCGTTGGCCACCGAGTAGCCGTACTCGAAGCCGACGGCGGCGTACTCGCTCAGCAGCGAGTCGTAGACGAAGAACTTGGCCTGGTCGGCCGACAGGTTCGCGATCGGCGTGTACTCCTTGGCGTCCACCCGGTCGATGAGCACCGAGTGGCGCTGCACGAAGGTGCCGCGGCGGGAGTCCTGCCCGGCGAGCCGGACCGGCACGCCCTGCATGAGCAGCGACCCGAAGGCCAGCAGCTCGCCCATCGCCCAGTCGACGCCGCCCTCGCTGACCATCGCGGCGCGACGCTCCAGCATCTTCTGCAGCTTCGGGTGGACGGTGAAGTCCTCGGGGAAGGAGACGTGCGCGTCCCCGATGGCCTTGAGCACCTCGGTGGAGATGGCGGTCTGCGCCGACTCCGAGGGCCGCTGGTCCATGACCGGCTCGGGCGTGGAGGAGTCCCGCGCGTCGTGGGTCTCGGCGAAGGCCCGCTCCAGCTGCCCGCGGTAGTCCTTGAGCGCCTCCTCGGCCTCGGCCAGGGTGATGTCGCCCCGGCCGACCAGCGCCTCGGTGTACAGCTTCCGCACCGAGCGCTTGCGGTCGATGATGTCGTACATCAGCGGCTGGGTCATCGAGGGGTCGTCGCCCTCGTTGTGGCCCCGGCGGCGGTAGCAGACCAGGTCGATGACGACGTCCTTGCGGAAGGCCTGGCGGTAGTCCATCGCCAGCCGGGCGACCCGCACGCACGCCTCGGGGTCGTCGCCGTTCACGTGGAAGACCGGGGCGCCGATCATCCGGGCGACGTCGGTGGAGTACAGGCTCGAGCGCGCCGCGGCCGGGCTGGTGGTGAAGCCGACCTGGTTGTTGACGACGACGTGCACGGTGCCGCCGGTGCGGTAGCCGCGCAGCTGGGACAGGTTGAGGGTCTCGGCGACCACGCCCTGCCCGGCGAACGCGCTGTCGCCGTGCAGCAGCACCGGCAGCACGGTGAAGCCGGCCTCGCCCTTGTCGATCATGTCCTGCTTGGCCCGCACGATGCCCTCGAGGACCGGGTTGACGGCCTCCAGGTGCGAGGGGTTCGAGGTCAGCGACACCTTGATGTGCGCGTCGCGGGCCGGGTGCTGGAAGGTGCCCTCGGCGCCCAGGTGGTACTTGACGTCGCCGGAGCCCTGCACGGTGCCCGGGTCGATGTTGCCCTCGAACTCCCCGAAGATCTTCGAGTAGGGCTTGTTGAGCACGTTGGCCAGCACGTTGAGCCGGCCGCGGTGCGGCATGCCGATCGCGACCTCGTCGAGCTCGTACTCGGTGGCGGCGACCAGCACCTCGTCCAGCAGCGGGATGACCGACTCGCCGCCCTCGAGGGAGAACCGCTTCTGACCGACGTACTTGGTCTGCAGGAAGGTCTCGAAGGCCTCAGCGGCGTTGAGCCGGGCCAGGACGCGCTTCTGCTTGTCCCGGTCGGGGCTGTCGTGCTTGACCTCGATGCGCTTCTGGAGCCACTCGCGCTCCTCGGGGTCGGTGATGTGCATGTACTCCACGCCGACGGTGCGGCAGTAGGAGTTGCGCAGCACGCCGAGCACGTCGCGCAGCGGCATGACCTTCTCCCCGGCGAACCCGCCGACCGGGAACTGCCGGTCGAGGTCCCACAGGGTCAGGCCGTGCTGGGTGATGTCCAGGTCGGGGTGGGTGCGGACCTTGAACTCGAGCGGGTCGGTGTCGGCCATCAGGTGGCCGTTGCGCCGGTAGGCCTCGATCAGCTCGACGACGCGGGCGCCCTTGTCGATCTGCCCCTCGTGCCGGACGGTGACGTCGGGGACCCAGCGGACCGGCTCGTAGGGGATCCGCAGCGCGGCGAAGACCTCGTCGTAGAAGCCGTCCTTGCCCAGCAGCAGGCCGTGCAGCTTGCGCAGGAAGTCCCCGGACTGGGCGCCCTGGATGATCCGGTGGTCGTAGGTCGAGGTGAGCGTGATCGTCTTCGCGACCGCGAGGTCGGTCAGGGTCTCCGGGCTCATCCCCTGGAACTCGGCCGGGTAGTCCATGGCGCCGACGCCGACGATGGTGCCCTGGCCGGTGGTCAGCCGGGGCACGGAGTGGTTGGTGCCGACGGTGCCGGGGTTGGTCAGCGAGACCGTGGTCCCGGTGAAGTCCTCCATCGTCAGCTTGCCGCCGCGGGCCCGGCGGATGACGTCCTCGTAGGCGCCCCAGAAGGCGGCGAAGTCCATCTCCTCGGCGCCCTTGATGTTGGCCACGACCAGGGAGCGGCTGCCGTCGGCCTTCGGCAGGTCGATGGCCAGGCCGAAGTTGACGTGCTCGGGCTGCACGACGTGCGGCTTGCCGTCGATCTCGGCGAAGGCGGCGTTCATCTCCGGGAAGTCGTCCAGCGCCCGGACCAGCGCGTAGCCGATCAGGTGGGTGAAGGAGACCTTCCCGCCGCGGGAGCGGGCGAGGTGGTTGTTGATGACGATGCGGTTGTCGACCAGCATCTTCGCCGGGACGGCGCGCACGCTGGTGGCCGTCGGGACGGTCAGCGAGGCGTTCATGTTCTTCACGACGCTGGCCGCGGCACCGCGCAGCACGCTCTGCCGGGGGCCGGCGCCGGTCGTGGCGGCCGGCTTGGCCGCCGGCTTCGGGGCGGGCTTGGCCGCGACCTGCTGGTCGGCCCGCTCGGCCGGCTTGGCCACCACGGTGCCGGCGCTCGTGGGCTCCGGGGTGACGGCCTTCGGCGTCGGCGCGGGCGCCTGGGCCGGGACGTCGGTGGTGCTGGGCCGGGTGGCGGAGGCCTCGGCGTCGGCCGGGGCGGGCTTCTGCGCCGCCGGCTGAGCAGGGGCCGGCGGCGCCGGGGGCGCGGTGGGCTCCGGCGGCGCGGCCGGCGCGGCGGCCGGTGCGGCCTCCGCGCGGTCCTCGCCGGCGGACACCGGGCTGCCGGGACGGTAGTCGTCGAAGAAGTCGTGCCACGCCTGGTCGACGCTTCCGGGGTCGGCGAGGTACTGCTGGTACATCTCCTCGACCAGCCACTCGTTGGTGCCGAACCCAGCCGCCGCGGCGGAGGAGTTGGTGGGGGAGGGCCGGGATGAGCTCACGCTTGACACGGGGTCGAGTGCCTTCTTCGTCTGTGGACGTCGTTGGACCGGTTGCCGACTCTACCGGCCCCGGAGGGGGTCCGTCCGGCGTGTGGTGACCCGTCGCACGTGGCCCGGCTCACCTCTCGCCGTCCGGGTCGTCAGGTGGAGCTGGTGTGCTGCTCGAGCTGGTCGACCAGGGCGTCCCAGCCGGTACGCCCGTCCTGGCTGCCCGCGCGGTGCTGGGCGGCGGAGACCCGGGCGATGTCCAGGGCGCTGGCCCCGTCCGACGTCGTCTCCTCCACGTCGGCCCCGGCCGCCAGCAACTGGGCCACGATCCCGGGCGTTTCGCCGTCGGGGCCGGCGCCGACCGCGGTGTGCAGCGCGGTCCGTCCGGTGTCGGGGTCCCGGCGTCCGGGGTGTGCCCCGGCGGCCAGCAGCGCCCGGACGACGTCGGGGTGCCCGCCACCGGCCGCGGCCTGCAGCGCCCCGCCGTCGGGGTCCGCGCCCCGGTCGACGAGCAGCTGCACCGCGTCCAGGTGGCCGCCGAACGCCGCCCAGGTGAGCAGGGCGACGTCGCTGTGCGGGTCGGTCAGCGGCGCGCCGCCGTCCAGCTCGGCGACGAGCCGGGTGGTGTCACCGGTGTAGGCCGCGGTGGCGGCGTCCACCCGGGCGCCCAGGCCCTCCAGCACCGGTACCAGGTCCGGTGCGTGCTCGAGGGCCACCTGCAGCGGGGTCCGGCCGTGCTCGGTGCGGGCCTCGAGGTCCGCACCGGCGCCGGCCAGCGCCTCGACGGCGTCTCGGCGCCCGGCCGCGACGGCGAGGTGCAGCGGGGTCCAGCCGTCCTGCCCGTCGCGCTCCACGGTCGTGGTGAGCAGCCGGGGCTGGTCGGTGACCGCGGAGCGGACCGCGTCGGTGTCGCCCGCGGCGATCAGCCCGGACAGTCGCTGGGCGGTCATCCGCAGCGCGCGCATCTCCCCGGTGGAGGGGGCGGCGGCGGTGGGACCGGTCGTCTCGGTCATCGGTGACCCCGTCTCGTCGTCGTGCTGGCGGCGGTGGGTGGGTGGTGCGGGTCGGGCTGGGGTCCGTGCGGTCGGTCAGACCACGTCGCGGCGGACCGCCAGGAGCGTCCCGAGCACGGCGGCGAGCAGACCGTATCCGAGCAGGAGCAGGCCGCCCTGCCAGGCGGTGAGCAGGTCCGGCCCCTCGAAGGTCGCGGTCATCGCCTCGAGGGCCCCGCCCGGCAGGAACTTGTAGGCACCCGACGTCGCGGGGACGCTGCGCAGGATCGACTCGACCACGAACAGGTAGACCAGCGAGCCCACGACCGCGGCGACCTGGTTGCGCACCAGGGCCCCCACGCCGACGCCGATCACCGCGTAGACGACCAGGGCCAGACCCGAGCGCAGCAGCACGCCCAGGGTGTCCCCGGACCAGTCCGGGGCACCTCCCCGCGCGGCGCCGTACACCGAGGCCACCACGACCGTGGTCGCCACGACCGCGACGGCGAGCACCGCCCCGGCCACGGCGTAGGCGACCACCTTGGCCAGCACGACCCGGCCACGCCGGGGCGCGACCAGGAACGTCGGGGTGGCGGTGCGGTGCCGGTACTCCTGCGTCATCCCGATCACGCCCAGCACGAGGCTGATGATCGTGACCTGGGCCGGGATGGCGGCGATGAGCTGGCTGAAGGCCTCGGTGCCCACCGCGGGGGTCCCGTTCTCGGCGCCGGCCAGCCCGGTGAACAGCGCGGTGAAGCCGCCGGCCATCAGGCAGCCGACGAGGACGAGCCACAGGCCCACGCGGGTGCTGGTCAGCTTGGTCCACTCGGCGCGGACGAGGCGGGCGGTCACGCGGCGCTCCCGGGGGTGGTCGTGTCGGGGGACCCGGCGCTGTACTGCTCCGCGCCGGCGGTGAGCCGGAAGTACGTCTCCTCCAGGCCCGAGGTGCGGCCGTGCAGCTCGTGCAGCTCGACGCCGTCGACGAAGGCCCGGTGGCCGATCTCCGCCGTGCTGGCCCCGGTGACGGTGAGGGTGTCGGGGCCGGTGGTCTGCACCTGTGCCCCGGCGGCGGACAGCGCCGCGGCGAGACGGGCCGCCTCGGGGCTGCGCACCTGCACGGTGCCGGCCCCGGCGTCGGCGGCGAGCTCGGCCAGCGAGCCCTCCCGGACCAGGCGGCCCGCGCCCACGATCACCACCCGGTCCGCGGTCTGCTCGACCTCGGAGAGCAGGTGGGAGGAGATGAGCACCGTGCGGCCCTGGTCGTGCGCCAGGTGCCGCAGGAAGCGGCGCAGCCACTGGATGCCCTCGGGGTCCAGGCCGTTCGCCGGCTCGTCGAGGACCAGCACGGCCGGGTCACCCAGCAGCGCCGTCGCCAGCCCCAGCCGCTGTCGCATGCCCAGGGAGTAGTTGCCCGCCTTGCGCCGGCCGGCCGGGGTCAGCCCGACCTGGTCCAGCACCGCGTCGGCGCGGGACACCGGCAGGCCCGCGGCGCGGCAGTACACCCGGAGGTGGTCGCGGCCGGTGCGGCCGGGGTGGAAGGCCGTCTCCAGCACCGCGCCGACCTGCCGGGTGGGCTCGGTGAGCTGGGCGTAGGGGGTGCCGTTGAACGTCGTCGTCCCGGAGTCGGGGGTGATGAGGCCCAGGGCCATCCGCAGCGTGGTGGTCTTCCCGGCGCCGTTGGGGCCCAGGAAGCCGGTCACCTGCCCCGGTTCGACGGTGAAGCCCAGGTCGGACACGGCGCGGACCGAGCCGAAGCTCTTGGTCAGACCCCGGACCTCGACCCGGACCTGCCCTGCTGGTGCGGTGCTGCTGCTGATCGTGCTCACCCCTGTCCGCTCTCCCGTGACGACCGGCCCATCCAACCGCACCGGGACCGTCTCGGAGGAGACCGCCGGGTGGACGTCGGGTGTCCGGGCCGCGCGCGGTGGTGACCCCCGACACGCCGCACGGCGGCAGCTCGGCTACGGTCCGGCCCGTGACTGCCTACCGCACGGTCGTCGTCGGCACCGACGGGTCGGAGTCCTCGCTGCGGGCGGTCGCCCGGGCCGGGGCGCTGGCCGGGGCGTGCGGGGGGACGCTGGTCATCGCCTGCGCCTACCTGCCCACCGACGCCGACGACCGCGACGTGCAGCGGACCGCCGACGTCCTCAAGGACGAGGCCTACCAGGTGATTGGGTCCTCGCCGGCGGAGGAGACGGTGCGCACGGCACACGAGCGGGCGCTGGCCGCGGGCGCCGGCCAGGTCAGGACGGTCGCCGTCGTGGGTTCGCCGGTCGAGGCGCTGCTGGACGTCGTCCGCCGGGAGCAGGCCGACCTGCTGGTGGTGGGCAACCGCGGGCTCAACGGCATCAAGGGCCGGCTGCTGGGCTCGGTGCCCGCCGACGCGACGCGCCGCTCGTCGGTCGACGTGCTGATCGTGCACACCACGGACTGACCCCACGGACGACGTGACCGGTCCGGGGACCACGGACGGGCAGCCCGGGGACACGCGCGCGGCGCTGGACCGGCTGCTGCTCGGTGGACCACGCCGGTGGACCCGGCTGGAGGTCGCCGAGCGCGCCGGGATGCCGCCGGCGCGCACCCAGCGGCTGTGGCGGGCGCTCGGCTTCGCCGACGTCGAGGACGACGCCCCGGTCTTCGCCGACGCCGACGTCGACGCGCTCACCGCGCTGTCGGCGCTGATCGACTCGGGCTTCGTCGACGTCGACACCGAGGCCTCGATCGCCCGGGCCATGGGCCAGTCGCTGGCCCGGCTGGCCGACTGGCAGACCGACATGCTGGCCGCCCTGCTGGCCCCGGGGGACCGGGACACCGCCGCGGTGGTCGACGCCGCGCAGGTGCTGTTGCCACTCATGCGCGACGTGCAGACCTACGTGTGGCGCCGGCACCTGGCCGCCAACGCCGACCGGCTGCTCGCCGCCGAGCCCGGCGCCGCGGTGGACCGCCGCGAGCTCGCGGTCGGGTTCGCCGACCTGGTCGGGTACACCTCCCGCAGCCGCGGCATGGACGGGCGCGAGCTGGGCGTGATGGTGGAGGACTTCGAGGGCCTGACCGCCGACCTGGTCTCCCGGCACGCCGGCCGGGTGGTCAAGACCGTCGGCGACGGCGTGCTCTTCACCTGCCCGACCGCGGCGCAGGCGGTGGAGATCGGGCTGCGGCTGCCCGAGGAGTGGGCCGCCCCCGACCGCCCCCCGCTGCGCGTGGGCGCGGCCTACGGACCGGTGCTGACCCGCCTGGGCGACGTCTACTCACCGGTGGTGAACCTGGCCAGCCGGCTGACCTCGCTGGGCCGGCCCGGGACCCTGCTGGTGGACCGCGAGCTGGCCCGCCGGCTGCGCGGGCGGCGTGCCTACCGGGTGCGGCCGCTGCGCCGGGTCTCGGTGCGTGGCTACGACCACCTGCAGCCGTGGCTGGTCCGTCGGCGCGAGGGCGAACCGGTCCCGGCGCTGGACTCCTTCGAGGAACTGCTCGACGAGATCGCCGACGACGTGCTGGACGACGTGCTCGACCCCGACCCCGACCCCGACGGCGACCCCCGGGACACCGCCCGCGGGTGACCCGGACGCGCCGGGGGACCATGTCCGGCGTGAGTGCCACCCTGCTGGCCCGCGGCCTGGCCGCCGGGCACGGCGCACGAGTCCTGTTCGCCGACCTGGACCTGGTCGTCGCCCCCGGTGACGTCGTCGGTCTCGTCGGGGTCAACGGGGCCGGCAAGTCCACCCTGCTGCGCACCCTGGCCGGCCTGCTCCCCGCCGAGGCGGGCGCGGTCACGCTGTCCCCGCCCTCGGCCACCGTCGGCTACCTCCCGCAGGAGCACGAACGCCGGGACGGCGAGACGGTGCTGGCTGCGCTCGCCCGGCGGACCGGCGTCGCCGACGCCCAGCAGGTGATGGACGACGCCCTGGAGGCGCTCAGCGCCGGCACCCCCGACGACGGGTACGCCGACGCCCTGGAGCGCTGGCTGGCCCTGGGTGGGGCGGACCTGGAGGAGCGCGCGGTCGAGGTGGTGGCGCAGGTGGCCCCCGGGGTCGCCCTGGACGCGCCGATGACCGGGCTGTCCGGGGGGCAGGCGGCCCGGGTGGGGCTGGCCTCGCTGCTGCTGTCGCGCTACGACGTGCTGCTGCTCGACGAGCCGACCAACGACCTGGACCTGGCCGGGCTGGACCAGCTGGAGACCTTCGTGCAGGGCCTGCGCACCGGGGTCGTGGTGGTCAGCCACGACCGCGAGTTCCTGTCCCGGACGGTGACCCGGGTCGTCGAGCTGGACCTGGCCCAGCAGCTGGTCCGGGTGCACGACGGCGGCTACGAGGCCTACCTGACCGAGCGGGAGGTCGACCGCCGGCACGCCCGGGAGTCCTACGACGAGTTCGCCGACACCAAGGCCGGTCTCGAGGCGCGGGCCCGGATGCAGAAGAACTGGATGGCCAAGGGCGTCCGGGACTCCATCAAGAAGAGCAAGGACGGCGACAAGCACGTCAAGGCCGCCAACCGGTCCTCCTCGGAGAAGCAGGCGGCCAAGGCCAAGCAGACCGAGCGCCGGATCGAGCGGCTGGAGGTGGTGGAGGAGCCCCGCAAGGAGTGGGAGCTGCGGATGGAGATCGCCGCCGCGCCCCGGGCCGGCGCGGTCGTGGCCACCCTGCGCGGGGCCGTCGTCCGGCTGGGGGACTTCACGCTGGGCCCGGTGGACCTGCAGGTCGACTGGGGCGACCGGGTGGCCATCACCGGGACCAACGGGTCGGGCAAGTCCACCCTGCTGGCCGCGCTGCTGGGCCGGCTGCCGGTGGACGAGGGCCACGCGTCGCTGGGCTCGGGGGTGCGCCTGGGCGAGGTGGACCAGGCCCGCGGCCGCTTCCTGGGTCCCGAGCGGCTGGCCGAGGCGTTCGGCGCCGAGGTCCCCGACCTGCCCGACGCCGAGGTCCGCACGCTGCTGGCCAAGTTCGGGCTCCGCGCCGACCACGTGCTGCGCCCGGCCGAGACGCTCAGCCCGGGGGAGCGGACCCGGGCCGGGCTGGCGCTTCTGCAGGCCCGCGGGGTGAACGTGCTCGTCCTCGACGAACCCACCAACCACCTGGACCTGCCGGCCATCGAGCAGCTGGAGCAGGCACTCGCCGACTACACCGGCACGCTGCTGCTGGTCACCCACGACCGCCGGATGCTCGAGGCCGTGCAGACCACCCGGCGGCTCACCGTCAACGGCGGGCGGCTCTCCGAGGACTGACCACCGGCGCCGGTGCGACCGGGTCCGCGACGTGCGTGCGGGCCCGGTGCGGGTGGCTCATCGGCCGAGGCGGGTCGGCCTCCAGCACCGCGGCGATCGCGTACTCCGCCAGCGCGGCGACCTCGGCGGCGGTGCCCCGGCGCGGGTCGATCGCCGGCAGCTGGTGCAGCTCGACCACCAGCCCGCTGCTGCCCAGCACCCGGGAGGCGCTGCGCCACCAGGACTCCCCGGTGGCCTGCGCGGCCGCCGTCGTCGGCCGGTCGGCGAGCCGGAAGCGGACGGCCACCGGGCACACCGGCACGCCCGCGGCCAGTGCCGGGGCGACGGCGGCGGGCCGGAAGCGGCCCAGCCCCGTGCCGCAGGTGGCGTGCTCCTCGGGGCGGACCAGCACGCTGCGGCCCGCGCTCAGCTCGGCGGTCACCCGGTCGGCCCGCACGGTCGCCAGGCCCGGCCAGCCGGCCTCGTCCTCCACCGGCAGCGCCGCGACCGCGGTCCGCAGCGCCAGGTCGTCCACCCAGGACACCCGGTTGGCCACGACCAGCCGCGCCCCCCGCGGCCAGGCGACGGCCGGCGGGACCAGGCGCACCCGGACGCCGGCGGCGGTCAGCAGCCGGGCGGCCGTGCAGACCCCGTGCCGGCGGCCGTCACCGGCCGGCGGACGGGCCGTCGCGCGGGCCAGGGCGCCGGTCAGCGCGAGGGCGCGGCGGCGGCGGAGGGCAGGGGACGCCGTGGGGACGACGTCGACGGTGCAGGCGGTCGAGCAGGGACCGGTGCTCATGACCGTCACGGTGGCCGGTGCAGGTGACCGGGGGGTGGCCCGCAGGCGGCACCACCGCGACGTTCCGGCGGCAGGACCGCGACGACCCACAGCGGCAGGACCGCGACGACCTCCGGCGGCAGGGCCGCGGCGACCTCCGGCGGCAGGGCCGCGGCGGGCTCAGGCGGGGGACCGGCGCGCGACCAGCACCAGCACCACGGCGGCGAGCGCAGCCGCGGCGGTCAGCAGCACCGGGTACCCCGCGACCGCGGACAGCCCGGCGAGCAGCACGGGGGCGGCGAACCCCACGTACGTCAGGGCGTAGTACACGGCCGTGAGCCCGGCCAGCTCGTGCGGCGGCGCCAGTCGCTGGGTCTCGGTCAGCCCGGCGACCAGGCACCAGCCGTACCCGGCGCCCAGCACGACGGCGGCGCCCAGCACCAGCCACGGCGAGGTCGTGGCGGCGGCCAGCGCGGCCAGCAGCAGCCCGGCGACGACCGCGGCCATCCCGGCCCCGGCCGGACGTCGGGTGTCGACGGCGGCCATCCGGCGGCCCAGTGGCTGCACGGCGAACCCGGTGCCCAGCGTCACGCCGGCGACCACGGCGTTGAAGGCGACC
Source organism: Klenkia sp. AC732 (assembly GCF_979256525.1). Classification (NCBI taxonomy): domain Bacteria; kingdom Bacillati; phylum Actinomycetota; class Actinomycetes; order Geodermatophilales; family Geodermatophilaceae; genus Klenkia; species Klenkia sp. AC732. The sequence goes on from NZ_CEEDOS010000009.1 coordinate 50,549, forward strand.
TCGTAGCCGGCCACGGCGGGGGCCACGAGCCCGGGCAGCACCGCGATCGACACCGTCGCACCGCCGAAGACCCACGGCGCCACCGGCGCCACCAGTCCCCGGAAGCGGGGGAGCCGGGCCGAGCGCACCCGCATCCGGGCCAGCACCGACCCGGCCTCCGCTGTCGCGTCCACGGTCTCCGGGGCGCGCCACAGCGGGACCAGCACAGCGGCCATGACGACCAGGTGCGGCACGTAGCAGGTGACCAGCGGAGCCGGGGCCCACTGCGCGACGAGCCCGGCCACGACCGGACCGGACCCGAACCCTGCGGTCAGCGCCATGGCCGCGCGCCGGGCCCCGGTGCCGGCCGGGGCCGTCGGGTCGTGCGGGGGACCGGACAGCTCCTTCACCCACGCACTGCCGGCGGCGAAGGCCGCCCCGCTGGCGAGGCCGGCGAGGAAGCGCCCGGCGTAGAGCGCGGGCAGCCCGCCCACCATCAGCACCCCGGTCGCCACCAGGCTCACCAGCGCGGCCACCCGGAGCACCGGGGCCCGGCCGTACCGGTCGGACACCGGGCCGAGCACCAGCAGCGCCGGCACCAGGCCCAGCGCGTAGACACCGACGAGGGCGTCCACGGTCGCGACCCCGAAGCCCTCGGCCTGCCGGTAGGCGACCAGCAGGCTGACGAACTGGTTCGCGCCCCACCCGATGCCGAACATGGCGACCGCCACGGGCACCCAGGCCCGGGGCGACGGCGCCGCGGTCATGCCCCGAGCAGCGTCCGCAGGCCGCGCAGGCTGCTGGCGAGGTTGCGCTGCTGGTGGGCGGCGAACGTGCTGCGGGTCAGCACCCGGTCCACGACGGCGGCCAGGGCGTCGGGCCAGCGGCGGTCGTCGGTCCAGGTCTGGGTGACCCGGGTGCCGGTCCGGCCCTCGGGCAGCGCGACCGGCTCCAGGCGGTGCTCCCAGCTGGCGTTGCGCGCCCGCAGCCGCGGGGTGCGCAGCCCGATGGCGCGCACCCGGAACGCGAAGCGCTGTTCGGGGTCTGCGGCGGTGACCACGCACTCGGTGGTCCAGCGGGCCCCGAAGCGCTCGTTGCGCCCGGTGAAGACCTCGCCCACGGCGAGCGGACCGGGGTGCGGTGTGCGGGCGCCGCGGTTCTCGGGGCTGTACCCCGGTGTCCGGGTCGGGTCGGCGACCACGGCCCAGACCGCCGCCGGCGGCGCGTCGACCACGGTGCTGTCCGAGACGGTGGTGGTGCGGGCCAACGGTCCTCCCGAGGTGCTCCGGACGCACGACGGGCCGGGTCCTGGTGGACCCGGCCCGGTGCGTCTCGTGCTGGCGCTGCATCTGGTGCTGTGGTGCCCCCGGCAGGATTCGAACCTGCGCCCCTGCCTCCGGAGGGCAGTGCTCTATCCCCTGAGCTACGGGGGCTCGTGGTGCTGGGGAAGTGGTGGAGACGTTATCAGCCCGGCGTCGTCGTCCCGACCGGGGGGCTCAGGGTGCCGGCAGGGGTGCCGCGCCCCGGGCGGCCAGCATCTGGGCCATGGTCGTGGACTCCGCGGCCTGCGTCTCCGCGATCGACCGGGCCAGCCCGCGGACGACGCCGACCGTGGCGTGGTCGGCGCCCTCGGTCGCCATCTCCAGCCCGCCCTGGTGGTGCCGGATCATCAGCTGCAGGAACCGGACGTCGAACGCCGTCCCGCTCAGCCCGCGCAGCTCGGAGAGCTCGGCCTCGGTGGCCATCCCGGGCATCAGGCCGCCGTCGTCCATGGCGTGGTCGTGGGCGCCGGCGCCCATCCAGGTCATGGTGTCCCGGTTGGTGATCGGGGCGCCCCACAGCGACAGCCAGCCCTGCATACGGCCGGTCTGGTTGGTCTGGGTGGCCGAGATGTCGAAGGCCAGCTGCCGGACCTCGGGGTCCTCGCTGCGGTCGGGGGCCAGGTTGGCCATCTCCACGGCCTGCAGGTGGTGGCGGGACATGTCCTGGGAGAACCCGACGTCCACCGAGCCGACCCCGGGGGCGTCGGTGCGGCCGATGCCCAGCGCGACGGCGAGCCCGCCGCCGGCCAGCAGGGCGGCCACCGCGATGACGGCGACGAGCAGCCCGGCGACCCAGCGGGCCGGGCCGCGGCGGGCGGGTGTGCCCTCCTCGTCGGGCCCGGCGCCGGCGGTGGGGCTGCTCGTCGCGGTGCTCACGGCGCGGTCGTCGTCTCGCTGTCGGTGGGGACGTCGCCCGAGGCCGAGCGGCTGCTGTCGCCCACGACGAGCGGCTGCTCGGCGAAGAGCGGGTTCTCGCAGCTGGCGCCGGGCTCGGGGTAGAGCGCCTCGCCGTCCTCGTCCTGGCCGAAGACGAAGAAGTCGACGAACTGCTCGACGCGCGGGTCGGTGGCGGAGTCGACGGCGAGCTGGTGGTTCCAGGACTGCAGGCTGATCGTGGAGCCCAGGCCGGCGTAGGGGGACAGCATCATCCCGGAGTTGCCCTCGACCAGGTCGGTCAGCGTGGCCAGGTCGTCGTCGCTGATCGCGTCGGCGTCGTAGGTGATCCACACGGCGCCGTGCTCGAGCCCGTGCACCGCGTTCTCGTGCCGGATGTCGGCGTCGTAAACGGTGCCCGTGCAGTCGGCCCACTCGCCGTCGTGCGGTCCACCGACCGGCGGGGACTGCTCGTAGGTGACCGGGGTGGTCACGTGCTGCTGGCCGGCGGCGTAGTCGAAGGTCTGCACGCCCTCGATCTGGTCGGCGGCGGTGACCCGGTCGGCGTTGGACCGGTCCACCGCGTAGACCGCGTAGCCGATCACCGCGCCGGCGAAGACGACGACGGCGATCGCGGCGGCGATGAGCCCCCACGGCTTGGGCTTGGCGACGACGGCCTGCTGGGGCCGGGTGCGGCCCTTGCCGGCACCGGGACGCGCGCTCGCGCCCTTGCCGCTGCCGCCCAGGCCCTTGCCGGCCGGGGTGGCGGCCCGGCCGCCGGCGCCCTTGCCGGGCGTGCGCGGGGCGCTGGCGCCGGTCTTGTTCTCGGGCTTGGGGTCCTCGGGCACGGCCTTCTCCAGGTTCTCGGTCGTCGACGCGGGCTCGGGGCGGCGCCGGGTGGCCCGGAGCCCGCCCCGTGCGGGGGCGGCGCGTGTGCACCCGGCCCCGGTGGCCCTGGCCGGCGAGTGTAGGTGGCGGACCTGTGTCCGCCGGGTCCCGCGACGCCGGCCGCGCGCACGTCGGGGGCGGTGTGACCCCCCACACGACGCCGGGAGCGTGGTCAACCCGGTGGCCTGCCTCTTCTACGATCACCAGGTGACACCCGAGCAGCTCAGCGCCCTCGTCCGGTCCGTCGTCGCCGCAGCGGCGCAGCGCGGCGCGCTCGACGTGCCGGTGCCCGACGAGGTCGTCGTCGAGCGTCCCCGCAACCCCGAGCACGGCGACTACGCCACCACGGTGGCCCTGAAGCTGGCCAAGGCCGCGGGCCGCCCGCCCCGTGAGGTGGCCGAGCTGCTGGCCGCGGACCTGCGCGAGCAGGCGGGCATCGAGCGGGTCGACGTCGCGGGTCCGGGCTTCCTCAACGTGACCTTCACCCAGGGCGCGCTGGGCCGGATCGCGGTCGACGCGGTCGCGGCGGGCGAGGCCTACGGCCGCACCGACGCCTTCGCCGGTCTGCGGGTGAACCTGGAGTTCGTCTCGGCCAACCCGACCGGGCCGGTGCACATCGGCGGCACCCGGTGGGCCGCCGTCGGCGACGCCCTGGGCCGGCTGCTCACCGCCACCGGCGCCGACGTCAGCCGGGAGTACTACTTCAACGACGCCGGGTCCCAGATCGACCGGTTCGCCCGCAGCCTGGTCGCCGCCGCGCACGGGCAGCCTGCTCCCGAGGACGGCTACGCCGGCACCTACATCGGCGAGATCGCCGCCCAGGTGGTGGCCGCCGAGCCCGGCGTCACCGAGCTGCCCGCCGAGCAGGAGCAGGAGCGCTTCCGGGTCGCCGGCGTCGAGCTGATGTTCGCCGAGATCAAGAGCTCGCTGGCCGGTTTCGGCGTCGTCTTCGACACCTACTTCTCCGAGGCCACGCTGCACGCCAGCGGCGCGCTGCAGAAGGCCATCGACACCCTGCGCGAGCGGGGCCACGTCTACGAGGCCGACGGCGCCACCTGGCTGCGGACCACCGACTTCGGCGACGACAAGGACCGGCCGCTGGTCAAGAGCGACGGCGACTACACCTACTTCGCCGCCGACTGCGCCTACTACCAGGACAAGCGCGAGCGCGGCTTCGACAAGGTCGTGATCATGCTCGGCGCCGACCACGCCGGGTACGTGGGCCGGTACAAGGCGCTGGTCTCGGCGCTGGGCGACGACCCGGCCCAGAACCTGGAGATCCTGCTGGGCCAGCTGGTCAACCTGGTCCGCGACGGACAGCCGCTGAAGATGAGCAAGCGGGCCGGCACCGTCATCAACCTGGCCGACCTGGTCGAGGCCGTCGGTGCCGACGCCGCCCGGTACGCCCTGGCGCGGGCCTCGGTCGACCAGCAGATCGACCTGGACCTGGACCTGTGGAGCCGGCAGACCAGCGACAACCCGGTCTTCTACGTCCAGTACGCGCACGCCCGGATCTCCTCGCTGCTGCGCGGCGCCGGTGACCTGGGCATCGCCCTGGGCGGTCCGGACGACGTCGACGCCACGCAGCTCGCCCACCCCCGCGAGACCGACCTGCTCCGCGCGATCGCCGAGTTCCCCCGGGTCGTCACCGCCGCCGCCGAGCTGCGCGCCCCGCACCGGGTGGCGCGCTACCTGGAGGAGCTGGCGGGCACCTACCACCGGTTCTACGACTCGTGCCGGGTGCTGCCACGCGGCGACGAGGAGGTCACCGCCACCACGGTGGCCCGGCTGTGGCTGTGCTCGGCGACGGCCACGGTGCTGCGCAACGGTCTGACCGTGCTCGGCGTGCACGCCCCGGAGCGGATGTGAGAGCGCACCCGGCAGGTCCGCTGCACGGCAACCTGACCCCGCCGTCGGCGGCCGGTGCCCCGCCGGCCTCCCTGGGCGAGCTCGACGGCCAGGTCTGGCCGCGCACGGCCACCCGTGTCGAGGGTGAGCTGCACCTGGGCGGGCGGCCGGTCACCGAGCTGGCCCGGGAGCACGGCACCCCGCTCTTCGTCCTGGACGAGGCCGACTTCCGCGGCCGGGCCGCGGACTTCGCCCGCGCCTTCGACGGCGCCGACGTGCACTACGCCTCCAAGGCCTTCCTGTGCGGGCAGGTCGCCCGGTGGGTCGCCGAGGACGGGCTGCACCTGGACGCCTGCAGCGGCAACGAGCTCGCCCTCGCCCTGGCCGCCGGGTTCCCGGCGCACCGGATCGCGCTGCACGGCAACAACAAGTCGCTGGTCGAGCTGGAGCTGGCCGTGCGGTCGGGCATCGGGCACGTCGTGCTCGACAGCTTCGACGAGATCGACCGCCTGGTGCCGCTGGCCGCCGCCCGGGTCGCCGGGGGAGGGACGCCGGTGCCGGTGCTCATCCGCTCCACCGTCGGCATCGAGGCGCACACCCACGAGTTCATCGCCACCGCCCACGAGGACCAGAAGTTCGGGTTCTCGCTGGCCACCGGCGACGCGCTGGCCGCCGCGGTCCGCTGTGTGGCCGAGCCCGCGCTCGACCTCGCCGGCCTGCACAGCCACATCGGCTCGCAGATCTTCGACACCGCGGGCTTCGAGGCCGCCGCGCACCGCATCGTGGGTCTGATGGGCGCCGTCCGGGACGCCACCGGCGTGGTGCTGGCCGAGCTGAACCTGGGTGGCGGGTTCGGCATCGCCTACCTGCCCGACGACGACCCGGTCGCCGCCGACGACGTCGCGGTCAAGCTGCGCTCGGTGGTCGCCACCGAGTGCGCGGAGCTGGGCCTGCCGGTGCCCCGGCTGGCCGTCGAACCCGGTCGCGCCATCGCCGGCCCCGGCACGGTGACCCTCTACGAGATCGGCACCATCAAGCCGGTCCGGCTGGGCGCCAGCGGTTCCCCCGGCACCCCGATGGTGCGCAACTACGTCTCCGTCGACGGCGGGATGAGCGACAACATCCGCACCGCCCTCTACGACGCCGCCTACACCTGTGTGCTGGCCAACCGGGTCTCCACCGCCCCGCCGGCGCTGTGCCGCGTGGTGGGCAAGCACTGCGAGAGCGGGGACGTGCTGGTCCGCGACCTGTGGCTGCCCTCCGACGTGGCCGCCGGGGACCTCCTCGCGGTCGCCGCCACCGGGGCCTACTGCTGGTCGATGGCCTCGAACTACAACTACCTGCTCAAGCCCCCGGTGGTCGCCGTGCGGGACGGGGTGTCGGCCGAGATCGTCCGACGACAGACACTGTCGGACGTGTTCGCCCTCGACGCCGTCCTCGCGGACGTCCCCGCCCCCGTGCCCGCGCCCTCCCAGCCCGCCGTCGGGACCGCCTCGTGACCGCCACTGCGACCCCGACTGCGACCTCGACTGCGACCCCCGCCGCCACCCCCGCGGAGCAGCCCCCGCTGCGGGTCGCGCTGCTGGGCTGCGGCACCGTCGGCTCGGCCGTGCTGCGGCTGCTGACCGACCAGGCCGCCGACATCACCGCCCGGGTCGGGCGCCCGGTGCAGGTGGCCGGCGTCGCCGTCCGGCGGCCCGACCGGCACCCCGAGGTGCCCGCCGAGCTGCTCACCACCGACGCGCAGGCGCTCGTCACCCGGCCCGACGTCGACCTGGTCGTGGAGGTGGTCGGCGGCATCGAGCCGGCCCGCTCGCTGATGCTGGCCGCCTTCGCCGCCGGCAAGTCCGTGGTCAGTGCCAACAAGGCGCTGCTGGCCGACGACGGTGTCGCGCTGCACGCCGCGGCCGCTGCGGCCGGGGTGGACCTGTACTACGAGGCCGCCGTCGCCGGGGCGATCCCGCTGCTGCGCCCGCTGCGGGAGTCCCTGGCCGGGGACCAGCTGACCCGGGTGGTCGGCATCGTCAACGGCACGACGAACTACATCCTCTCGCGGATGGCCGAGACCGGCGCCGGGTTCGCCGAGGCGCTGGCCGAGGCCACCGAGCTCGGGTACGCCGAGGCCGACCCCACCGCCGACGTCGACGGGTTCGACGCCGCCGCCAAGGCCGCGATCCTGGCCTCGCTGGCCTTCCACTCCCCGGTCACCGCCGCCGACGTCTACCGCGAGGGCATCTCCGCGGTGTCCTCCACCGACGTGGCCCGGGCCGCCGAGATCGGGTGCACGGTCAAGCTGCTGGCGATCTGCGAGAAGGTCACCGGGGACGACGGCGACGCCATCGCCGTCCGCGTGCACCCGGCGATGATCCCGACCACGCACCCGCTGGCCGCGGTGGGCGGTGCGTTCAACGCCGTGTTCGTCGAGGCCGAGGCCGCGGGCCAGCTGATGTTCTACGGCCAGGGCGCCGGCGGGGAGCCGACCGCGTCGGCCGTCCTCGGCGACCTCGTCGCGGTGGCCCGCAACCGGGTCGCCGGCGTCGCGGGGCCGGGCACCACCGGGTACGCCGGACTGCCGGTCGCCCCGATGGCCGACACCCCCACGCGCTACCACGTCAGCCTCGACGTCGCGGACCGCCCGGGCGTGCTGGCCACGGTCGCCCAGGAGTTCGCCGCGCACGACGTCTCCATCTCCACCGTCCGTCAGGACGGCGCCGGCGAGGCCGCCACGCTGGTGATCGTCACCCACCGGGCACCGGACGCCGCCCTGTCTGCCACGATCTCCCGGCTCCGCGAGATGCCGGCCGTCCGGGCCGTGACCAGCGTGCTCCGTGTGGAGGGACTCTCATGACCACCGCCCCGCCCCGTCCGGCCTCACCGTTCTGGCCCGGTCTGATCGAGGCCTACCGGGACCGCCTCCCGGTCAGCGAGACCACCCCGGTCATCACGCTGCAGGAGGGCGCCACCCCGCTCGTCCCGGCCCCCGAGCTGTCCCGGCGGACCGGCTGCGACGTCCACCTGAAGGTCGAGGGCGCCAACCCCACCGGCTCCTTCAAGGACCGCGGCATGACGATGGCCATCACCAAGGCCGTCGAGGAGGGCGCGCAGGCCGTCATCTGCGCCTCCACCGGCAACACCTCGGCCAGCGCGGCGGCCTACGCCGCCCGGGCCGGGCTGGTCTGCGCCGTGCTGGTCCCGCAGGGCAAGATCGCCACCGGCAAGCTGGCCCAGGCGCTGGTGCACGGGGCGACGCTGCTGCAGGTCCAGGGCAACTTCGACGACTGCCTGGCGCTGGCCTCCAAGCTGGCCATCGACTACCCGGTCAGCCTGGTCAACAGCGTCAACCAGTTCCGCATCGAGGGCCAGAAGACGGCGTCCTTCGAGATCGTCGACGTCCTGGGCGACGCCCCCGACATCCACTGCCTGCCGGTCGGCAACGCCGGCAACATCACCGCCTACTGGCAGGGCTACCGGGAGTACACGACCTCCTCCGAGACCCCCGGCCCGGCCACCCGCACCCCGCGGATGTGGGGCTTCCAGGCGGCGGGCGCGGCCCCGATCGTCAACGGCGCCGTCGTCGAGCAGCCCAGCACCATCGCCACCGCGATCCGGATCGGCAACCCGGCGTCCTGGACCAAGGCGCTGACCGCCCGCGACGACTCCGGCGGCCGCATCGACGCCGTCACCGACCGGGCGATCCTGGCGGCCTACCGGCTGCTGGCCCGCACCGAGGCCGTCTTCGTCGAGCCCGCCTCGGCCGCCTCGGTCGCCGGGCTGCTGCAGGTCGCGGCCGCCGGCGAGCTCGAGCCCGGTCAGACCGTGGTCTGCACGGTCACCGGCAATGGGCTCAAGGACCCGGAGTGGGCGATCTCGGGCGCACCCGCCCCGGTCACCATCCCGGTCGACGCCGCTGCCGCGGCCGCCCAGCTCGGCCTGTAGGCCGTCGTGGCACCCCCGCCGGAGGTGTGGCAGGTCCGGGTCCCGGCCACCAGCGCCAACCTGGGCCCGGCCTTCGACAGCGCCGGCCTGGCGCTGACCTGCCACGACGTGCTCGAGGTGTCGGTCGCCGACGAGCTCGAGGTCCTCGTCGAGGGCGTCGGTGCCGGCGAGCTGCCCTGCGACGAGACCCACCTGGTGGTCCGCTCGTTCCGGGCCGCCTGCGACGAGCTGGCCTGGCACCCGCGCAACCTGCGCCTGGTCGCCCGCAACGGCATCCCGCAGGGCCGGGGGATGGGCTCCTCCGCGGCGGCCGTCGTGGCCGGCATCGTCGCGGCGCACACGCTGTGCCCCGACGTCGGTGAGCTGGACCGGGCCCGCGTGCTGCGGCTGGCCGACGAGATCGAGGGCCACCCGGACAACGTGGCGGCCTGTGTGTTCGGCGGGCTGACCCTGTCCTGGTCCGACGGCCACGGTGCCGCAGCGGCCTCGCTGGCCGTCGACGGTGGCGTGCACCCCCTGGTGCTGGTGCCCACCGCGACGCTGTCCACCCACGTCGCCCGCGGCCTGCTGCCCTCGGTCGTGCCGCACGTCGACGCCGCCTTCAACGCCGGCCGGGCCGCGCTGCTGGTCCACGCCCTGACCAGCGACCCCACGCTCCTGCGGGCCGCCACCGAGGACCGGCTGCACCAGCACCAGCGTGCCGCCGCGATGCCCGGTACGGCCCAGCTGCTGGAGCGGCTGCGCGACGCCGGCCACGCCGCCGTCGTCTCCGGTGCCGGACCCAGCGTGCTCGTGCTGGGCGCGGGACCCGGCGTCGTCCCCGCGGTCGCCGCGCTGGTGGGGGAGGACTGGCACCTGCGTGACCTCGCGGTCGACCACGACGGCGTCCGCGTCCGCCCAGCGGACCGTGTTGTATCGTCTTGACCGCCTGGGAAGACGCTGGGGGCAGCCGGCGTCGTCGGCGCGTCAGCCCGTGTCTAGGCTGACGACCAGCCGCCCTCCGGGCGAGCATCACGTGAGGCGTTGCAGACGCGCGGGATCCCGCCGCTCCTCGTCCCGCTTCCACAGACCCGCACCCTCCTCGGTCCCGCCTCGAGAAACCCGGGGCGAACCCGAGAGGGCGCCGGTCACCCCCTGCGCTGGTAGGCGCAGGTCACCGCAGGGAAGGACCTGTACGTGAGCGAGACCACCTCCCTCGTCGCCGACGGCGCCGCCGACTCCACCGGGTCGGCCGACACCGCCGGGACCGAGGCCGCCGCCGGCAAGCGCCGTCGCGGCACCGGGCTGTCGTCGATGCTGCTGCCCGAGCTCCAGCGCCTGGCCACCGAGCTGGGCATCCCCGGCACCGGCCGGATGCGCAAGGGCGACCTGGTGACCGCCATCGAGGCGCGCCAGGTCGGCGGCAACGGCACCGCCCGCACGGACGCCACTGCCACCGCCCCCCAGACCACCCCGGACGCGCCCGTCGCGGCCCCGGTCGCGGAGGCCACGGACGCCGCAGCCGCGCCGGCGGCCGAGTCCGCCGTCACCGCGCCGGCCGTCACCGCGCCGCCGGTCGCCGACGCCCCGCCGGTCGCGCGCCGTCGCCGGGCCGCCAGCCGGCCGGCTGGTGCTCCCGAGGCCGTTGCCGACGCCCCGGCGCAGGCCGAGACCACGAGCGCCCCGCAGGTCGGCGGCGCCCCCGCGGCCGACGTGGCTCCTGTCGAGGCCGCACCCGAGGCCGAGCGACCCCAGGCCGAGCGACCCCAGGCCGAGCGTCCCCAGGGCGACCGCCCGGCCCGCAGCCGCAACCGCAGCCGCGACGAGCGCCAGACCACCACCGCCGCCGAGCCGGGGACCACGGCTGCCGCGAACGCCACCGCCGACGAGCACGCCGACGAGCGCCCCGCCGAGCGGACCGGCCGCAGCCGGTCGCGGGCCCGCGAGGAGCAGTCCGGCACCGAGCGCGACGACCGCGACCAGGCCGAGCGCAGCCAGGGCGAGCGCGGCCAGGCCGAGCGCAGCCAGGCCGAGCGCGGCCAGGGCGAGCGCAACCAGAGCGACCGCAGCCAGGCCGACCGCTACCAGGGCGACCGCGGACAGCACGAGGGCGGACCGTCCGAGCGCACCCGCGGCGACCGGCCCGAGCGTCCCAGCCGGGCCGAGCGCGCCGAGCGGGCCGCCGCCGAGCGCCAGGAGCGCCAGGACCGGGACCGCCAGGACCGGGACCGCCAGGACCGGGACGACCGCGCGGAGCGTGGCGACCGGCAGGACCGCGACCGCAACGACCGCGACCGGGGCAACGACCGCGGCGACCGCAACGACCGCGGCGGGAACGGGCCCGACGACCGTGGCGGCCGCGCCCGGACCGACCGCAACGGCCAGGGCCAGCCCGCCGGGCAGGCCCCCCGCAACGACCGGGACGCCGGCCCCGACGAGGACGACGACGACTTCGAGGGCAACGGCCGTCGCCGCGGGCGTCGCTACCGCGACCGCAACCGTCGCGGCACCACGGGCACCCAGGGCGGACGCGACCGCTTCGACCAGGGCGAGCCCACCGTGGACGAGGACGACGTGCTGCTGCCCGTCGCCGGCATCCTCGACGTCCTGGACAACTACGCCTTCGTCCGGACCTCGGGGTACCTGACCGGGCCGAACGACGTCTACGTCTCGCTGTCCCAGGTGCGGCGCTACGGCCTGCGCCGCGGCGACGCCATCACCGGTGCCGTCCGCCAGCCGCGCGAGGGCGAGCGCAAGGACAAGTACAACGCGCTGGTCCGGCTGGACTCGGTCAACGGGCTGGACCCCGAGCAGGCCAAGACCCGCCCCGAGTTCCAGAAGCTGGTCCCGCTGTACCCGCAGGACCGCCTGCGGATGGAGACCGAGTCGCACCTGCTCACCACCCGGGTCCTGGACCTGGTGATGCCCATCGGCAAGGGCCAGCGCGCGCTGATCGTCTCCCCGCCCAAGGCGGGCAAGACGATGGTGCTGCAGGCCATCGCCAACGCGATCACCACGAACAACCCCGAGTGCCACCTGATGGTGGTCCTGGTCGACGAGCGGCCCGAAGAGGTCACCGACATGCAGCGCTCGGTGAAGGGCGAGGTCATCGCCTCGACCTTCGACCGGCCCGCGACCGACCACACCACCGTGGCCGAGCTGTCCATCGAGCGGGCCAAGCGGCTGGTCGAGATGGGCCACGACGTCGTCGTGCTGCTGGACTCGATCACCCGGCTGGGCCGCGCCTACAACCTGGCGGCCCCCGCCAGCGGGCGCATCCTGTCCGGTGGCGTCGACTCCACCGCGCTCTACCCGCCCAAGCGCTTCCTGGGCGCCGCCCGCAACATCGAGAACGGCGGCTCGCTGACCATCATCGCCTCGGCGCTGGTGGAGACCGGGTCCACGATGGACACGGTCATCTTCGAGGAGTTCAAGGGCACCGGGAACGCCGAGATCAAGCTCGACCGCCGGCTGGCGGACAAGCGGGTCTTCCCGGCCGTGGACGTCAACGCCTCCAGCACCCGCAAGGAGGAGCTGCTGATGAGCCCGGACGAGCTGGCGATCGTCATCAAGCTCCGCCGGGTGCTGGCCGCACTGGAGCCCCAGCAGGCCCTCGAGCTGCTGCTGGGCCGGCTGAAGAAGACCCGCAACAACATCGAGTTCCTCATGCAGGTCCAGAAGACGACGCTGGGCAACGACAAGGACCTCTGAAGGAGGACCCCCTCGCCCCCCGGCACTCGCTCCGCGCGCGCCGGGACCCTGCGAGGGGGCCGGCCAGTCGCTCACCAGGTTGTGGGAGACTGGCGGACCGAGCCCCGTCGAGGGCGGGACCCGCGTGGAACAACGCGACCTGCTGACGACGTTCCACCATTCGCACCCGGTCGACCGGCCAGCACCCTGGCCACCCGGCCCGCCAGACAAGAGAGGGCGAGGGACATGAAGCCCGACATCCACCCCGACTACCACGAGACCGCTGTGACCTGCGGTTGTGGGAACACCTTCACCACCCGCAGCACCATCTCCGGCGGCACGCTGTCGGTCGAGATGTGCTCGGCCTGCCACCCGTTCTACACGGGCAAGCAGCGTGTCCTGGACACCGGTGGCCGCGTGGCCCGCTTCGAGAAGCGCTTCGGCAAGCGCGAGACCGCAGCCAGCAAGTAGCACTCCCGACGGCGCCCGTCCCGCCCCCGACCAGGGGCCGGGGCGGGCGCCGTCGTCGTGTCCCGGCCACCCGGTCGGGACGCGTGGACAGCGCACCAGCAGCCCGACGATCAGCACTGGGAGGGGAGCACCGTGACCGGGACACCCGACGGCGGCCTCGCCGACCTGCTCGCCGAGCACGCCGGCCTCGAGCTCGAGCTCGCCGACCCCTCGGTGCACGCCGACCAGTCCCGGGCCCGCCGGCTGGCCCGCCGCTACGCCTCGCTGGCCCCCCTCGTGGAGACCTCGCGGGCGCTCGAGGCGGCCCGCGAGGACCTCGCCGCGGCCCGCGAGCTGGCCCAGGAGGACCGGGCGTTCGCCGCCGAGGCCGACGAGTTGCAGGGCCAGATCGCCGTCCTGGAGGACCGGCTGCGCGAGCAGCTGCTGCCCAAGGACCCCGACGACGACAAGGACGTCATCCTGGAGATCAAGGCCGGCGAGGGCGGCGCGGAGTCCGCGCTCTTCGTCGGGGACCTGCTCCGGATGTACCTGCGCTACGCCGAGCGCCGCGGGTGGGCCACCCAGGTCCTCGACGCCGTGGACGCCGAGCTCGGCGGCTACAAGGACGTCGCGGTCGCGGTGAAGTCCCGCACCGACGAGGGCATCTGGTCCCGGCTGAAGTTCGAGGCCGGCGTCCACCGGGTGCAGCGGGTGCCGGTCACCGAGAGCCAGGGCCGCATCCACACCTCCGCCGTCGGCGTGCTGGTGCTGCCCGAGGCCGAGGAGGTCGACGTCACCGTCGACCCCGCCGACCTGCGGATCGACGTCTTCCGGTCCTCGGGCCCGGGCGGGCAGAGCGTGAACACCACCGACTCCGCCGTCCGGATCACCCACCTGCCCACCGGCACCGTGGTGAGCTCGCAGAACGAGAAGAGCCAGCTGCAGAACCGGGAGTCCGCCCTGCGGGTGCTGCGCTCCCGGCTGCTGGCCGCGGCCCGCGAGGAGGCCGCCGCGACCGCCAGCGACGCCCGTCGCAGCCAGGTCCGCACCGTGGACCGCAGCGAGCGCGTGCGGACCTACAACTACCCCGAGAACCGGATCTCCGACCACCGCGTCGGCTTCAAGGCGCACAACCTGGACGCGGTCCTGGACGGCGAGCTGGACCCCGTCATCGACGCGCTGTCCACCGCGCACACCGCCGAGCTGCTCGAGGTCGGCAGCTGACCCCGCGCGAACTGCTCCAGCAGGCGGCCCGACGGCTCGCGGAGGCCGGGGTCGAGTCCCCCCGGGTCGACGCCGAGCTGCTGCTGGCCCACGCCCTCGGGGTGCCCCGGGCGCGGCTGGTCACCCTGGACGACGTCCCGGACAGCACCCGGTTCAGCCACCTGCTGGACCAGCGCGTCGCCCGGGTGCCGCTGCAGCACCTCACCGGCTCCGCGGCCTTCCGGCACCTGGAGCTGGCAGTCGGCCCCGGGGTCTTCGTGCCCCGCCCGGAGACCGAGCAGATCGCCGGCTGGGTGCTCGAGCAGGTGGCCGGGCTCGACGCCCCCGTCGTCGTCGACCTGGGCACTGGCTCCGGGGCGATCGCGCTGTCGGTCGCCCACGAGCACCCGGGTGCTCGGGTCACCGCCGTCGAACGCGACCCCGACGCCATCGCCTGGACCCGGCACAACGCCGACGCTCGCGCCGCCGCGGGGGACACCCCGGTGACCGTGCTCGCCGGGGACATGACCGACCGGGGCCTGTTGACCGACCTCGACGGTCGGGTCGACGTCGTCGTCTCCAACCCGCCGTACGTGCCCGACGACGCGCGACTGCCGCGCGAGGTCGCCGACCACGACCCGCCGCTGGCGCTGTGGGGCGGCCCCGACGGCCTGGACGTCGTCCGCGGGCTGCTGCGCACCGCCGCACGGCTGCTGCGCCCCGGCGGGCTGCTGGCCGTCGAGCACGCCGACGTCCAGGGCGGTTCGCTGCCGGCGCTGGTCCGGGCGCACGGCGGGTGGGTCGACGTCGCCGACCACCCCGACCTGGCCGGGCGGCCCCGCTTCACCACCGCTCAGCTGCAGAAGCGCGACACGTAGCCCTCGGTCCCCGGGACGGACACGTCCCGGTCCCGGCGCTGCACGGCGACCTCCGTGCCCCGTGCCGCGCACGCGGCGTCGAAGGCCGCGTCGGTGTACTCGACCTCCAGCACCAGGTCGCCGTAGGCGGCGGTGTAGGCCTGGCACTCGCCGTACACCTGGCACTGCTCGGTCACCGCGTAGTCGAACCCCAGGTCGCGCCCGGCCAGGTCGGCGGCGTTCTTCTGCGCGATGGTGAGGCCCGCGGCGTGCGCCCGCCGGACCAGCAGACCCGCCATCGCGACGGCGTGGTCCACCGTGAGCAGCCCCTGCGAGCGGGTCCAGCTGTCCAGGTTGTCCGGCTCGACGGCGTCGAAGCCGTCCGCCGCGCACCCGTCGAACCATCCGCCCACCTCGGTGAGTACCCGCTCGCGCTGGGCGGGGGTGCTGATGTCGAGGAGGAACTCCCCGGGCCAGTCCGGGTCCTCGACCCGGGCCCCCGTCGCGTCGTGCAGCAGCAGGTCCTCGGGCACCTCGTCGGTGCCCGGCTGGGTCTGGAAGGCGTTGACGTAGCAGGCCGACCACAGGCCAGGGGCGGGGGAGTCGGTGCGGTCCCGGACCACGCCGGTCACCCCGTCGGCCGGCTCGTACTGCCCGCCGAGCTGGTAGTCGACCCGGGCCCCCATCGGGGTGTCCAGCTGCACCGGCGCCGCGCAGCCGCCCAGCAGCAGTCCGACCGGGACCAGCCACCACCGCATGGGCGCCGACGGTACGTGGGGGAGACTGCCGGTGTGGCCGACGTCTACGACTGCACCGACGAGGACCAGCGCGCCGCGGGCCTGACCGCCGCGGCCGCCGCGCTCTCCCGCGGCGAGCTGGTCCTGCTGCCCACCGACACCGTCTACGGGGTGGCCGCCGACGCCTTCACCCCCGAGGCGGTCGGTCGGCTCCTCACCGCCAAGAACCGGGGCCGCAACATGCCGGTCCCCGTGCTGGTCGGGGAGGCCTCCACCGTGGCCGGCCTGGTGACGGCGTTCCCCGCCGACGCCCACGCCCTCGCCGAGGCGTTCTGGCCCGGCGGGCTGACCCTGGTGCTCGAACACACCCCGACGCTGAGCTGGGACCTGGGCGAGGCCGAGGGGACCGTTGCCGTCCGGCTGCCGGACGACGACCTGGCCCGCGACCTCCTCCGGCGCACCGGCCCCCTCGCCGTCTCCAGTGCGAACCGGTCCGGCCGTCCCGCCGCCACCAGCGCACAGCAGGCCGAGTACCAGCTGGGCGAGCACGCAGCCGTCGTCCTGGACGGCGGCCCGCGGGAGAGCAGTGGGGCCAGCACGATCGTGGACTGCACCGGACCCGTGCCCCGGGTGCTGCGGGTGGGTGCTGTCGACGTGGACCGGCTGCGCGCGGTCGTGCCCGGCATCACCGACTGAGCAGGTCCCCGTACCGCGCTGCGCCCGCACCGCGCCGTCGAGCCGGCCCCGTCCCAGCACGTCGGCCCGGAGCCGCTGACGGGGGCGATACCGTGGGTCCGACCTCCGCGTGCCCCCTCCCGGGTGCGCGGCGCCCCTCTCTCCCGGAGCGCGCCCCGCATGAGCACCCCTGCAGCCACCCCGTACTGGGGGCCCGACTTCGACGCGCTGGCCTCCTTCGACCCGGAGATCGCCGGCGTCGTCACCGACGAGCTGGACCGGCTGCGCACCGGCCTGCAGCTGATCGCCAGCGAGAACTTCACCAGCCCCGCCGTCCTCGCGGCGCTGGGCAGCACGCTGAGCAACAAGTACGCCGAGGGCTACCCCGGCAAGCGGTACTACGGCGGTTGCGACGTCGTCGACCGAGCCGAGTCCCTCGGGATCGAGCGCGGCAAGGAGCTGTTCGGCGCGGAGCACGTCAACCTGCAGCCGCACTCGGGCGCCAGCGCCAACCTGGCCGCCTACGGGGCCTTCCTCAAGCCCGGTGACACCATGCTCGGGATGGCCCTGCCGATGGGCGGGCACCTGACCCACGGCACCAAGGTCTCGTTCTCCGGGAAGTGGTTCAACGCCGTGCAGTACGGCGTGGACCCGAAGACCGAGCACATCGACTACGACCAGGTCCGTGACCTCGCGCGCGAGCACCGGCCCAAGCTGATCATCGCCGGCGGGTCCGCGATCCCGCGGCTGATCGACTTCGCCGCGTTCCGGCAGATCGCCGACGAGGTCGGGGCCGTCTTCATGGTCGACGCCGCCCACTTCATCGGCCTGGTGGCCGGCAAGGCCATCCCCTCGCCGGTGCCGCACGCCGATGTCGTCACCTTCACCACGCACAAGGTGCTGCGCGGGCCCCGCGGTGGCGCCATCGTGTGCAAGGCCGAGCACGCCAAGGCCATCGACAAGGCCGCCTTCCCGATGATGCAGGGTGGGCCGCTGATGCACGCCGTCGCCGCCAAGGCGGTGAACCTCAAGGAGTGCCTGACACCTGAGTACCAGGCCTACACCCGCCAGGTCATCGCCAACGCCCAGGCCCTCACCGAGGGCCTGGCTGCCGAGGGACTGCGTCCGGTCGCCGGTGGCACCGACACCCACCTGGCCCTGCTGGACCTGCAGTCCACCGGGGTCAGCGGTGCCGACGCCGAGGCCCGCTGCGACGCCGCCGGGATCGTGCTGAACAAGAACGCGATCCCCTTCGACCCGCAGCCGGCCTCCATCGCCTCGGGCATCCGGGTCGGCAGCCCGTCGGTCACCACCCAGGGCATGACCGAGTCCGACATGGCCCAGATCGCCACCTTCATCGGGACGGCGATCCGCGACGCCGACGGGTCGCGGTCCGCCGAGGTGTCGGCCGCGGTCCGCGAGCTGGTCTCGGCCCACCCGGCCTACCCCGAGCCCGTCCGCTGAGGCGGGCCCGGGCCACCGCCCGGACCGCCCGCCCGACCACCCCAGGAGCCTGAGCCGCCCGTGCGCGAGTACCTCGTCGTCTGCCTCGTCGCGGCGCTGGTCACCTACCTGACCACGCCCGTCGTGCGGATGCTGGCGATGCGGTTCAAGGTCGTCGCCGCGGTACGCGACCGCGACGTGCACGTCATCCCGACCCCACGGGGGGGAGGGGTGGCGATGTACGCCGGGGTCGCGGCCGCGGTGCTGGTGGCCTCCCGGCTGCCGGCCCTGCAGCGCACCTTCGAGGACAGCCAGACCTACGCGGTGCTCGTGGCGGGCGGGCTGATCTGCCTGCTCGGTGTGCTCGACGACCGGTTCGGCATCGACGCGCTCACCAAGCTCACCGGCCAGATCGCGTGCGCCGGGGTCATGGTGCTGCTGGGCGTCCAGTTCCTCTTCGTCTTCCTGCCCTTCGCCGACATCGGGACGCTGTCCCTGGGCGACGCCGGGGTGCCGCTGACCATCCTGGTGACCGTCCTGGTGGTCAACGCCCTCAACTTCATCGACGGACTGGACGGCCTGGCCGCCGGGGTCTCGGCGATCTCGGCACTGGCGCTGTTCGCCTACAGCTACAACCTGGGCCTGGTCGGCTACGACGACACCGCGAGCGCCCCCGCCCTCATCACCGCGATCCTGGCCGGGGCCTGCCTGGGGTTCCTGCCGCACAACTTCTCCCCGGCGCGGATCTTCATGGGCGACTCCGGGTCCATGATGGTCGGGCTGATGCTCTCCGCCGCCGCCGTCTCGGCCACCGGTCGGGTGGACACCCAGAGCTTCGACTCCGCAGCCAGCGTGCTGCCGCTGGCGCTGCCGCTGCTGGTCCCGCTCGCGGTGCTCTTCATCCCCTTCACCGACCTGGTGCTCGCCGTCGTCCGCCGGACCCGCAAGGGCCAGTCGCCCTTCAGCCCGGACAAGATGCACCTGCACCACCGGCTGCTCACCATCGGGCACTCGCACCGCCGGGCCGTCCTGATCATGTACTTCTGGGCCGCGCTGCTGTCCTTCGGCGTCATCGCGCTGTCCATCACCGGCGGCACCCTGGAGGTGCTCGTGGTGGTCTCCACGCTGCTGGTCATCGGCGTGCTGGCGGTGCTGAGCCCCCGGGCCCGCCGTGCCGAGCGGACCGCCATCGAGGTCGCCGAGTCCGAGAGCACCGCCCGACGCAGCGTCCGCTCCCGCCGCTGGCGGCGACGGCCGGCACCCGCCACCCGCGTCGTGCCCGCCCCGGGCGCCGCCGGCCCGTGGGACCTGTCGTTCCTGCGGGCCGGTTCGCTGGTGACCCTCGTGGTCACCGCGGTGGCCGTCCCGGTGGTCGGCCTGCTGAGCGGCTGGGCCGAGGCGCTGGGGGTGGTGCTGGGTGCCGCCATCGTCACCCTGTTCTTCTGCCTCTCCGGCTTCGCCATCGCCTGGGCCGGCAAGATCGACGACTCCTTCACCCTGCCGGCGGCCCTCGGTGCCTTCATGGTCAAGGTGCTCGGCTTCTTCGCCCTGCTCCAGGCCCTGCCCGCCGACGGGTGGCCCGACCGGGTGGCGACGGCGTGGACCGTCATCGCCGGCGCCCTCCTGTGGAGCGGGGTGCAGGCCCGCTGGGTGTGGACCCGACAGCTCTACTACACGACCCCGCCGGCCCCTCCCTCGACGGACGTTCTGCCACACGCTGTAGAACACCCGGTCCGCAAGGTCACAGGCGGCTGATAGTGTCCGAACTGATGGACGAGGCCGCCACGCGTGCCGGTGGCCCACGGCCTCGACCGGCAGACGCCCCCGATGACACCCCGCACCCCAGCGGTGCGGATGTCGGCTGGGGCATCACCGGGACCCTCCTGGCCGGACTCGTCGTCTACGGCGGGGCCGGGCTGCTGGTGGACCGGTGGCTGGACACGAAGGTCTTCGCCCTCATCGGCGTGGTCGTCGGACTCGGCCTGTCGGTCTACCTGATCACCGTCAAGTACGGCGGACCGGTCCAGCAGACCCAGGCCATCAGCTCGACCAGTTACAGCAAGATCAGCTCTAAGAGCTACAGCACGTACCGCAACACCCCGGGCGGACGACGGAGCCAGCCCAGGACGCAGAAGGGACACCGGTGACCTCCAGCGCCCACGCGCTCTCCAGCGTGCTCGCGGTCGAGAGCGACCCCGGCGGCGGATTCGTCGCCCCGAGCATCGCCGAGTTCTACCCCCCGTCCCTGGTCGACTTCACGATCTTGGGCATCGACTTCTCGATCACCCGCATCACGGTGATCTCCTGGATCGCCACCGCCGCGATCCTCGCCTTCATGGTGCTGGCCACCCGCAAGCCGACGATCGTGCCGCGCCGCGCGCAGTTCCTGATGGAGAGCGGCTACTCGCTCGTCCGGGACAACATCGGCCGCGACGTCATCGGCCCGCAGTTCCAGCGTTTCGTGCCCTTCCTGGGCGCGCTGTTCTTCTTCATCCTGGCGAACAACGCGATGAGCATCATCCCGTTCTTCCAGATCTCGCCGATGAGCAAGTTCGCGCTGCCGCTGGTCCTCGCGCTGCTGGTCTACATCCTCTACAACGTCGTGTCGATCAAGAACAAGGGACTGGGGGGCTACCTCAAGGAGGTCGCCATCCCGCCGGGCGTGCCTGGTCCGTTCCTGCTCCTGGTGACGCCGATCGAGCTGCTGCAGATGTTCATCATCCGGCCGTTCACCCTCGCCGTCCGACTCTTCGCCAACCTCTTCGCCGGGCACATGCTCCTGGTCGTGTTCTCCCTGGGCACGGTCTACCTGCTGGGCAAGTTCGGTGAGAACTTCTCGGTCATCTTCGCGCCGTTCTCCTTCCTCATGGCGCTGTTCATGACCTTCTTCGAGGTCCTGGTCATCGTGCTGCAGGCCTACGTCTTCACCGTGCTGACCGCGACCTACCTGAACGGGGCGGTCGAGAAGGCCCACTGAGGCCCCTCAGCGCTCCGTCCACCCCAGACGCACCACCCCGCCAGCCACCCGGAACCCCGGGTGACCGACACAGGAGGAACACCCCGCAATGATCGAGGTTCTCGCAGAGCTGCAGGGCAGCATCGGTTCGGTCGGCTACGGCCTGGCCGCCATCGGCCCCGGCATCGGTGTCGGCATCGTGTGGGCGGCCTACATCCAGGCCACCGCCCGCCAGCCCGAGTCGGCCGGCCTCACCCGTACCTACGCCTTCCTGGGTGCCGCCCTCTCCGAGGCGCTCGCGCTCATCGGCCTGGTCGTCCCCTTCATCTTCGGTTCCTGACCCTGCTCGTCAGGGCCAGGGCGACCGGACTCGGAGGAGGTGCTGAGAGATGAACCTGTACGCAGCTGAGGGTGAGCAGAACCCCCTGCTCCCTCCCGTCGGCGAGATCGTCGTCGGCCTGATCACGTTCGCGATCCTCGCGTTCGTCGTCGTCAAGTACGTCTTCCCGGTCATCGAGAAGACGTTCCAGGCGCGGCGCGAGGCCATCGAGGGCGGCATGGAACGGGCCGAGGCGGCCCAGGCCGAGGCCAAGGCAGCGCTGGAGCAGTACCGCGCCCAGCTCGCCGAGGCCCGCAACGAGGCCGCTCAGATCCGTGACGCCGCCCGGGCGGAGGGACAGCAGATCCTCGAGGAGCTGCGCACCCAGGCCCAGGAGGAGTCCGCCCGGATCACCGCCCGTGGCGAGGAGCAGCTCGCTGCCTCCCGCCAGCAGGTGGTCAACGAGCTCCGCGGGCAGATCGGCTCCATGGCCGTGACGCTGGCCGGCCGCGTGGTGGGGGAGTCCCTCGAGGACGACGCCCGTCGCCGCGGGACGGTCGACCGCTTCCTCGACGAGCTCGACGGCATGTCGGCCAGCACCCCTGCGGCCGCCGGCACCACCGGTGGCAGCACGGTCTACTCGCCCGAGGGCGACCGCTGATGCAGGCCGCCAGCCGCGAGGCGCTCGCGCAGTCGCGCGAGCGCCTGGCAGACCGCGTCCGGGGCACCGACGGCGAGGCCCGCCTGGGCCTGGCCGACGAGCTGTTCTCGGTCGCGCACCTGCTCGAGGGCCAGGTCTCGCTCCGGCGCGCCCTGGCCGACGCGTCGGTGCGGCCCGACGACCGGGCCGGGCTGGCCCAGCGACTGCTGGCCTCCCAGCTCTCCGCCGGTGCCGTCGACGTCGTCGAGACCGTGGCCCGGCAGCGCTGGTCGCGCCCGCTGGACCTGGTCGAGGCCGTCGAGACCCTCGCGACCGATGCGGCGCTGGACGCCGCGGACGCCCGCGGGGAGCTCGACACCGTCGAGGACGAGTTGTTCCGGTTCGGACGGATCATCGACGGCGACGACGACCTGGCCCGACTGCTCGGCGATCGCAGCGCGTCCCGCGAGGGCAAGACCGCGCTGCTGGACCGGCTGCTGGCCGGCCGGGTCTCACCCGTCACCGAGCGGCTGGTCCGGAACTCGCTGACCAGCTCGCACGTGCACAACGCAGCCAACGCCGTCGAGCGCATCTCGGTCGCGGCCTCGGCACGACGTGGCCAGTCGGTCGCGCACGTGACGAGCGCCCTGCCCCTGACCGACGCGCAGGAGCAGCGGCTGACCGGGATCCTGGAGAGGACGTACGGCCGGAGCATCGGCCTGCAGGTCCAGGTCGACCCCTCCATCGTCGGGGGCCTGGTCATCCGGGTCGGCGACGAGATCGTGGACGGCAGCATCTCGCACCGTCTCGAGGCAGCGGGCCGGCGCTTCACCGGCTGACCCGCAGCCACCAGCGCGGCAGTCGAGCACCGACCGAGCACGCAGCACGACCCCAGACAGCACCTGAGCAGGGAAGAGGACACCCAGGGCCATGGCCGAGCTCACGATCTCCGCGGACGAGATCCGCAGTGCCATCCAGAACTACGTCAGCGACTACGACTCCGACGTCTCCCGTGAGGAGGTCGGGATCGTCACCGAGGCCGGCGACGGCATCGCCCGTGTCGAGGGCCTGCCCTCGGTCATGACCAACGAGCTCCTGGAGTTCGAGGGTGGCGTGCGTGGTCTGGCGCTGAACCTCGACGTGCGCGAGGTCGGCGTCGTGGTCATGGGTGACTTCGCCTCCATCGAGGAGGGCCAGACGGTCCGCCGGACCGGTCAGGTCCTCTCGGTGCCGGTCGGCGACGGCTTCCTCGGCCGCGTCGTGGACCCGCTCGGCGTGCCGATCGACGGCGCCGGCGACATCCACAGCACCGAGCGCCGCGCCCTGGAGCTGCAGGCCCCCTCGGTGGTCCAGCGCCAGTCGGTGCACGAGCCCCTCGCCACCGGGATCAAGGCCATCGACGCCATGACCCCGATCGGCCGCGGCCAGCGTCAGCTGATCATCGGCGACCGCCAGACCGGCAAGACCGCGATCGCGATCGACACGATCATCAACCAGAAGGCCGCCTGGGCCACCGGTGACCCGGCCCAGCAGGTCCGCTGCATCTACGTCGCCGTGGGCCAGAAGGGCTCCACGATCGCCGGTGTCAAGGCCGCGCTCGAGGACGCCGGCGCGATGGAGTACACGACCATCGTCGCCTCGCCCGCCTCGGACTCGGCCGGCTACAAGTACATCGCCCCCTACACCGGCTCGGCGATCGGCCAGCACTGGATGTACGAGGGCAAGCACACGCTGATCGTCTTCGACGACCTGTCCAAGCAGGCCGAGGCGTACCGCGCTGTCTCCCTGCTGCTGCGTCGCCCGCCGGGCCGCGAGGCCTACCCCGGCGACGTCTTCTACTTGCACTCCCGTCTGCTCGAGCGCTGCGCCAAGCTGTCCGAGGAGCTCGGTGGCGGGTCGCAGACCGGCCTGCCGATCATCGAGACCAAGGGCAACGACGTCTCGGCGTACATCCCGACCAACGTCATCTCGATCACCGACGGCCAGATCTTCCTGGAGACCGGCCTCTTCAACTCCGGTGTCCGCCCGGCCATCAACGTGGGCATCTCGGTGTCCCGCGTCGGCGGCTCGGCGCAGACGAAGGCCATGAAGGCCGTCGCCGGCCGACTGCGCCTGGACCTGGCCCAGTTCCGTGAGCTGGAGGCCTTCTCCTCCTTCTCCTCGGACCTGGATGCCTCCTCCCGCGCCACCCTGGACCGCGGTCAGCGTCTGGTCGAGCTGCTCAAGCAGGGCCAGTACGCCCCGTTCTCCCTGGAGCGCGAGGTCGTCTCGCTGTGGCTGGGCACCCGGGGCAAGCTCGACGTCGTCCCGGTCGCCGACGTCCGGCGCTTCGAGGGCGAGTTCCTGGACTACCTGTCCCGGGGCGAGACGGGCGCGCTCGACGCGATCCGCAACTCCAAGAAGCTCGAGGACGACACCGTCGCGAACCTGGAGTCCGCGGTCGAGGCCTTCTACGGCCAGTTCACCACCAGCGACGGCGAGTCGCTGAAGGTCAACGAGCCCGAGGTCGAGGCCATGGCCGCCACTGACCGTGGCCAGGAGCGCGTCCAGGTCAAGAAGAAGGCCTGACCCGTGGCTGCCTCTCTCCGCGCGCTGCGGCGCCGCATCCGCTCCACACGGTCGACGAAGAAGATCTTCTCGGCCCAGGAGCTGATCGCCGGTGCCCGCATCGTGCGTGCGCAGAACCGGGTCGAGGCCTCCAAGCCCTACGCCCGGGAGATCACCCGGGTGCTCTCGGCGCTGGCGTCCTCGGCGAGCCTGGACCACCCGCTGCTCACCGAGCGGGAGAAGCCGGGTCGGGTGGCGGTGCTGGTCATCACCTCCGACCGTGGCTTCGCGGGCTCCTACAACGTCAACGTGCTGCGCCGTACCGAGGAGCTCCTCGGCCTGCTGCGCAGCGAGGGCAAGGAGCCGGTCCTCTACGTCGTCGGCCGCAAGGGCGAGACGTACTACCGGTTCCGTGACCGGGCCGTCGAGGAGACCTGGACCGGGTTCTCCGAGCAGCCCAACTACACCGACGCACAGGACGTGGGCCGGACGCTGATCGAGGCGTTCACCGCCGGCGAGGACGACGACGAGGTCGGCGGCGGTGCCGACGGCATCGAGGGCGTCGACGAGCTGCACATCGTCTACACCGAGTTCCGCTCGCTGCTCGCCCAGGTCCCCGTCGCCAAGCGGATGGCCCCGCTGGAGGTCGAGGAGGTGGAGGAGTTCGAGCACGAGCGCGAGGACGCCGCCGCCGGTCAGAAGACGACCGACATCCCGACCTCCTACGAGTTCGAGCCCTCGGCGGAGGCGCTGCTGGACGCGCTGCTGCCCAAGTACATCTCCACCCGGATCTACGCGGCGATGCTCGAGTCCGCCGCGTCGGAGTCGGCGTCCCGTCGTCGGGCCATGAAGTCGGCCTCCGACAACGCCGAGGAGCTGGCGAAGAACCTGTCCCGGCAGGCGAACGCGGCCCGCCAGGCGGGCATCACCCAGGAGATCAGCGAGATCGTCGGCGGCGCCGACGCCCTCGTCTCCAGCGGGTCGGACACCTGATGCCGTCGCCCGCCACCACGTTCACGCACGCGAGCACGACCCACCGAGCCAGGAGAGCGACACGATGACCCTCACCGAGGACCGTCCGAGCACGAGCGAGACCACCGGCTCCGGCCGCGTCGTCCGGGTCACCGGCCCGGTCGTCGACGTCGAGTTCCCCCGTGACTCGATGCCCGAGCTGTTCAACGCCCTCAAGGTCGACGTCACCCTCGCCGACCTGGGCAAGACCCTGACCCTCGAGGTCGCCCAGCACCTGGGCGACAACGTCGTCCGCACCATCTCCATGGCCCCGACCGACGGTCTGGTCCGCGGCGCCGAGGTGCGCGACACCGGTTCGGCCATCTCCGTCCCCGTCGGCGACCAGGTGACCGGGCACGTCTTCAACGCCCTCGGCGAGTGCCTGGACACCCCCGGCTACGGCGAGGACGGACTGCGCTGGACGATCCACCGCCACGCCCCCAAGTTCGACCAGCTCGAGGGTCGGACCGAGCTGCTCGAGACCGGCATCAAGGTCATCGACCTGCTCACGCCCTACATCAAGGGCGGGAAGATCGGCCTGTTCGGCGGTGCCGGCGTCGGCAAGACGGTCCTCATCCAGGAGATGATCCGTCGTGTCGCCCAGGAGTTCGGTGGCGTGTCGGTGTTCGCCGGTGTCGGCGAGCGCACCCGTGAGGGCAACGACCTCATCACCGAGATGACCGAGTCCGGCGTCATCAACTCGACCGCGCTGGTCTTCGGCCAGATGGACGAGCCGCCGGGCACGCGTCTGCGCGTGGCCCTCTCGGCCCTGACGATGGCGGAGTACTTCCGCGACGAGCAGGACCAGGACGTGCTGCTCTTCATCGACAACATCTTCCGGTTCACCCAGGCCGGGTCCGAGGTCTCCACGCTGCTGGGGCGCATGCCCTCCGCCGTGGGGTACCAGCCGACCCTGGCCGACGAGATGGGCGAGCTGCAGGAGCGGATCACCTCGACCCGAGGCCGGTCCATCACCTCGCTGCAGGCCATCTACGTGCCCGCCGACGACATCACCGACCCGGCGCCGCACACCACCTTCGCCCACCTGGACGCCACGACGAACCTGTCGCGGCCCATCTCGGAGAAGGGCATCTACCCGGCCGTGGACCCGCTGGACTCCACCAGCCGGATCCTCGACGCCCAGTACGTCGGTCAGGAGCACTACGACACGGCGTCGGAGGTCAAGCGGATCCTGCAGCGCTACCAGGAGCTGCAGGACATCATCGCCATCCTCGGCATCGACGAGCTCGGTGAGGAGGACAAGGTCACCGTGAACCGGGCCCGTCGCATCGAGCGCTTCCTGTCCCAGAACATGTTCGTGGCCGAGGCCTTCACCGGTCAGCCGGGGTCCTACGTGCCGCTGACCGAGACCCTGCAGGCGTTCAAGGCGCTGACCCAGGGCGAGTACGACCACGTGCCGGAGCAGGCCTTCTTCATGTGCGGTGGACTCGAGGACCTCGAGGCCAACGCCGCCAAGCTCAAGAAGGGCTGACCAGCCCCAGCACCGCCACGACGGCCGGGTCCCCCCAGGGGGGCCCGGCCGTCGTCGTGTCCCGGTCGTCCGCGCGTCCCCGGGGGAGCCCGGGGGAGGGTGGTGCGGCCTGCGCCCGACCGGCGGGGGGATGCCGGACTCAGTGACGGGGTGCCGGCACGTCCTGGTCGACGGCGAACACGTCCTCGCCGGCGGGGAGCTGCCCGTCGGCGACCGCGGGCGCGGGCACGGCACCGAACCGGGCCAGCAGCAGCGCGCTCCCGATCGTCACGGCGAAGCCGGCCACGGCGAGGCCGCCGAGACCCTCGGCGGGGCGGTCCCCGACCAGCACGCCCAGCACCGAGCCCAGCACCGACTCGGTCGCCACCATCGTCGTGGTCACCAGCACCACGGAGCCCCGCTGGAGGGCCAGCGCGCCCGCAACCAGCCCCGCGACGCCCGACAGGCCGATCGCCCAGGCGCTGGGGTCGGCGAGCACACCGGGCACGGTGACCGGGCCCAGCACGCGGGCGCCCAGGGACACGACCGCGAAGCAGCTGCCGGCGAGTGCGGCGACCAGCACCGAGCCGGTGGGGGTCGCGGGCACGCGGGTGCACACCACGACCGCGGCCAGCAGGGTGATCGCCCCGGCGAGGGCCGACCAGCGGACGTCGGGGTCCACGAGGCCGGCCGCGCGTGGGGCGGCCGCCAGCGCGACGGCCACCAGGCCCGCGGCCACACCGGCCAGGGCGAGGACCTCCCGGCGGTGCAGCCGGCTGCCCAGCAGCAGGGCAGCGAGGACCGCGGTGACCCCCAGGCTGGAGGCGCGGCCGGCCTGCACCAGGAACAGCGGCAGCTCGCGGACGGCGACCAGGGAGGCCAGGAAGCCGGCGCCCACGAGGGCGGTGCCCAGCAGGTAGCGGGGCTCGCGCACCAGGCCGCCGAGGAGTCCGGTGAGGTCCTGGCGGGCGCTGCGGGCCACCGCCGAGGCCTGGCACACCGCCGCGGCGCCGGAGCACAGCGCGGCAACGACGAGCGCGACGACCGACACGACCACGAGGTCCCCCGTCCTGGCGGGCCCGGGATGGGCGAGCGCCGTGCGCAGCATGCCGCACGGCGGCCGTCGCGCCCAGGAACTCACAGGTGTCAGTACAGGTGGTGAACGGAGTGTGAACCCATCCGTCCCAGGAGTCCCGGCCCCCGCGGGTCTCTGTTGTCCGGAGGGCAGGGTGACCTACCCTCCGCACCGTGACGCCGACCCTCGGCGGTCGGTGGGACGTCCTCGTCCGCAGACTGCCGCTCCTCGCCCTGGGCGCCTTCGTGCTGCTCACCACGCTGACGGGTGCGCTGGCGGTGGCGGCCTACGACGGTGTCGGGTCCGCCAACGGCTACCCGTTCCTGGACGGTCCGCTGTGGCTGGACGCCTGGTTCCACGGCGACTCCGGCTGGTACTACTCGATCGCTGCCGACGGCTACAGCTACACCCCCGGGCAGCAGTCGCCGATCGCGTTCTTCCCGGCCTACCCGCTGCTGGTCGAGCTGGTCGGGGAGCTGATGAGCGGGGACTTCTCGACCGCGGCCGGTCTGGTGACCCTGGTGTGCGCCGCCGGGGCGGTGTGGCTGTTCGCCTCCTGGGTGCGGACCCGGTTGCCGGCCCGGACGGCGGTGGTCGCCGTCGCGCTGCTGCTGCTGTACCCCTACAGCTTCTTCCTCTACGGGTCCGGCTACAGCGACGCGCTCTTCCTGCTCAGTGCCATGGCGTCCTTCGCGCTGCTGGAGCGCCGGCTGTACCTGCTGGCGGGCATCGTGGCGATCGCGGCGACCGCGGGTCGCCCCATCGGCATCGCGGTGACCGCGGGGCTGGTGGTGCGGGCGGTGGAGATGCTGGCCGAGGAGCGGGCCCGCCGCCGCGAGGCAGCCGAGGTCGCCGTCCCGGTGGGCGTGGGCGCAGGTGGAGCCGGGCCCCCCGACGACGCGGCGGCGGGAGGGGGCACGGCACCAGGGCACTGGCCGGTGCCGTTCCGCGACCTCGTGACGGCGCTGCGCGACGTCCGGGTCCGCGAGGTGTCCCTGCTGGTCTCGCTGGCCGGGCTCATCGCCTGGACGGTCTACCTGGGCACCCGGTTCGGGGACCCACTGGCGTTCGCGACGGTGCAGGGGGCGCCGGGGTGGGACCAGGGCAGCGGTCCCTTCACCTGGTTCAAGGGCGTCTTCGTGGGGACGGCGCTGGCCGGTCGCTGGGACGTGATGGTGCTGCTGATCCCGCAGGCGCTGTGCTGCCTGGTGGCGGTGCTGCTCGTGCGCACCTGCTGGCGGCGCTTCGGCTGGGGGTACACGGCATTCGCCGCCGTCTCCATCGCCATCCCGATCATCGGCACCAAGGACTTCATGGGTGCCGGCCGCTACGTCCTGGCCGCCTACCCTCTCCTCGCGGCCGCAGCCGTCGTCCTCACCGGGGAGCGTCGGCCGCGCTGGCTGCTGCCCGTGGTGCTCGTGCTGCTGGCCGTCGGTCTCGCGATCGCGACGGTCGCCTACGTGAACGGCGTGGAGGTCTCCTGATGTCAGCACCACCGGTGCCCCTGCTCTCGGTCTTCTTCCCGATGTGGAACGAGCAGGACTACGTCGAGCGGGCGGTGCGGGCCGCCGAGGACGAGTGCCAGCGCCTGCAGGGGCTGGGTGAGATCGGCGACTACGAGCTGGTGATCGTCGACGACTGCTCGACCGACGACACCGCCGCCATCGCGCAGCGGTTGGCCGCGGCCGACCCGCACGTCCGGGTGGTGCACCACGAGGTCAACCGGGGGCTGGGCGGCAGCATCAAGACCGGCTTCGACTCCGTGCGCGGGGACGTCGTCCTCTACACCGATGCCGACCTGCCCTTCGAGATGCTTGAGCTGGGCCGGGCGCTGCGGGTGCTGCGGCACTACGAGGCCGACATGGTCAGCGCCTACCGGCTGGACCGGACCGGGGAGGGCCCCCGCCGGGCCGTCTACTCCTTCGTCTACAACTCGCTGGTGCAGGCGGTCTTCGGCACCCGGGTGCGGGACGTCAACTTCGCGTTCAAGCTCGTCCGCCGGCACGTGCTGGACGCCGCCCGGCCGGTGAGCGAGGGCTCGTTCATCGACGCCGAGCTGGTGATCCGCGCCCAGCGGCTGGGCTTCCACATCGTGCAGATCGGCGTGGACTACTTCCCGCGCACCCGCGGCATCTCCACCCTGAGCTCGGCGTCCACGATCCGCCGGATGCTCACCGAGATGCGCGAGCTCCGCTCGGACCTGGCGCAGGTCACCCCGGTCACCCGGTGACCGGGCTGCTGGTGGTCAACGCCGACGACCTCGGGCTGACCGACGGCGTCTGCCGCGCGGTCGCCCGGGCCCACCGGGACGGCGTGGTGACCTCGACGTCGGTGCTGGCGGTCGGGCAGGCGTTCGACCGGGCGGCCAGCACCGTCCGGGACGCCGGGACGCTCGGGCTCGGCGCCCACCTGGCCCTGGTGGGGGAGGACCGGCCGCTGCTGTCGGCCCGCGAGGTCCCCTCCCTCGTCGACCGGGACGGCCGGTTCCCGCTGTCCTACCGCACGGTCGTGGCCCGGGGGCTGGCCGGTCGCATCGACGCCGCCGACGTCGCCCGGGAGTTCCGGGCCCAGTTGGACCGCGTCCGCAGCATCGGGGTGCCGCTGACGCACCTGGACACCCACCAGCACACCCACCTGTGGCCCACGGTGGCCCGGGTCGTGGTGGAGCTGGCCCGCGAGGCCGGGATCGGCACCGTCCGGCTGCCCACCAGTGCCCGACGTGGACCGCTGGGCGTCGGGGTGCGGGTGCTGGCCGGCCGGTTGCGGCGCCGGCTGGCGACGGCGGGTCTGGCCACCACGGCCGGCTACGCCGGGCTCGACGAGGCCGGTCGACTGGACGTCGCCGACCTGTCGGCCGCCCTTGCCCGGGCGAGCGCCGCCGGGGCCACCAGCCTGGAGGTGAACGCGCACCCGGGTGAGCCCGGGGACGCCGACCTCGCCCGCTTCGACTGGGACTACCGGTGGGGACAGGAGCTCGCGGTGCTGACCGACCCCGCCACCCGGGCGGTGGTCGAGGCGGCCGACTGGCGCCTGGGCACCTTCGCGGACCTGGCCGGTGCCCGGTGAGCCGGCTGCCCGACCGGGCCGCCCGGACGGCGATGGCGGCCTACCGCGACGCGCCGACCGGTGACCGGCTGCACCTGCTGGTGCGGTGGCTGACCTGCCCGTTCCCGCCGGTCGTCGGGGCGCTGCCCGCCGTGGGCCGCGTGCTGGAGGTCGGCTGCGGGCACGGTCTCCTCAGCAGCTACCTGGCCGCCCGTCGTCCCGGTGTCACGGTGCACGGGGTCGACATCGACGTGGACAAGATCGAGGTGGCCCGGGCCAGCGTGCCCGCGGGGGAGACCCGCCGGTCCTTCGGGGCCAGCCCGTCGGGTGCGGTGCCGGAGGGCCCCTGGGACGGCATCGTGCTGGTCGACGTGCTCTACCTGCTCGACGAGCAGGGCCAGCGGGCGCTGCTGGTCGAGTGTGCGTCCCGGCTGGCGCCCGGTGGCCGGCTGGTGGTCAAGGAGATGGCCACGCGCCCGCGCTGGAAGGCCCGGCTCAACGCCCTGCAGGAGTCGGTCTCGGTCCGGGTCCTGGGCATCACCGAGGGGTCGCGGGACTTCGCGTTCGTCGATCCCGACGTCCGGGCCCGGTGGCTCGTGGAGGCGGGTCTCACCGATGTCCGGGCCCGGCGGCTGGACCGCGGGCGGGCCCACCCGCACCACCTCCTGGCGGCCCGCGCGCCGGCGTGAGCGGACTCACCGGTTCCGTCCAGAGACGGGTCGTCGACCGGGCGGCACGGCCCCCCGGGCGCCGCTAGCATCGCCGGTGACGGGTTGCAGCGCCGCGCACCGTCGACCCCCTGGGCAGACCGCCCCACCCGTTCGGGTGGAGTCCGTGCACTGCACGGTCCGCGGGGGACCGATCGACCGAACATGTGGGCGACGCGCCGGCTCCCGCCGGTGCACGGGTGGGAGAACGAGCGTGACGGACGACCTGCAGGTGGGGACGGCGACCCCCGTGGTGGCCGACCCCGTGGTGGTCGACGACGAGGCGGCCGAGCCCGGGCCCGTCCCGGTCGCCGAGCAGCCGGTCGACCGTGGTCCGGCGGTCCTGCCCGTCGACGACCCGATGGACTGGAGCTGGCCGCCGTACGCGCCGCTCGAGCCCGCCGGCGGCCGCCGGTTCGACTGCGAGGACTGGGCACCGAGCTCGATCGTGCGCCGCCCGCTGCTGCGCGTGGGGCGCTGGACCCTGCTGTACCGCCGCGGCCACTGAGCCACCCGCCGGTCCCGCACCGCTCCCTCGTCGGTCCCACACCCGTGCCCACGGGAGCGGGCGGGGGAGTGTGGCCCCCAGCCGTTACAGTGGCAGCTGACCCGTCGCCGTCCGCGGCGACCCGCACCGGCCCGGCCGGTGGACCCCGAGGAGTGTCGTGGCGACCCTGCAGGTCGAGCTCGTGGCCGTGGAGCGCAAGATCTGGTCCGGCGAGGCGAGCACCGTCATCGCCCGGACCACCGAGGGCGAGCTCGGTGTCCTGCCCGGTCACGCCCCGCTGCTCGGTGAGCTGGCTCCCGGTGGCGTCGTGCGGATCAAGCCCGTCGACGGCGAGGAGCTGGTCGTCGCCGCCCACGGTGGCTTCCTCTCGGTGACCGAGCAGGGCGTCTCCATCCTGGCCGAGACGGCGGAGATCTCCACCGAGATCGACGTCGAGCGGGCACGCGAGGCGCTCCGCCGGGCCGAGGCCGCCGACGAGGACGAGGAGTCGCTGGCCGCCGCGCGTCGCGCCCAGTCCCGCCTGCGTGCCGCCGGCCAGGACTCCTGAGCCTCCCCGCCGCGACACTCCTCGTCTGAGCCCCGGACCCCGCGACCGTGACCACGCTGCTGCTGGTCGTGGCCGGGGTCCTGCTCGTGGCCCTGGTGGCCACCTTCCTGCTGCGCCGCCGGTTCCTGCTGTCCGGTCTCGGCGCGGTCACCATGTGGCTGCGCCCGGTGGGCGCACCCCGCTGGGCGGTCGGGGTGGCCTGGTACTCCGGTGAGCAGCTGCTCTGGTACCGGGCGCTGTCGCTGTCGGTGCGGCCCAACCAGCGGCTGTGCCGCACCGAGTTCCACGTCGAGGGGCGGCGCCGGCCCACCGTCGAGGACGGCGCCGTGCCCCAGGACAGCCAGGTGCTGATCTGCCGCACCGGGGCCGGTCCGCAGGAGCTGGCGATGGACACCTCGACGGTGACCGGCTTCCTGTCCTGGATCGAGTCGGCCCCGCCGGTCGGGCGCTAGTCCCCGGTCTGCTGGGAGCGGGCGGCCCGCTGGGCGTGCACCCCGCTGTGTGCGCCGGGCTCCCAGAGCACGTCCCCGCCGGGGTTGGCCTCGCGGGACAGGATGAAGAGCAGGTCCGAGAGCCGGTTGAGGTACTTCGCCGTCTCCTCGTTGGTCCGCTCGGCATCGGCCTCCAGCAGGGCCCACACGCGGCGCTCGGCCCGGCGGGCCACCGTGCGCGCCTGGTGCAGCAGCGCGGCCAGCGCCGTCCCGCCCGGCAGGATGAACGAGGACAGCTTCGGCAGCGGCTCGTTGTGCTCGTCGCAGGCTGCCTCCAGCCGCTGCGTGTAGGCCTCGGTGATGCGCAGCGGCGGGTACTCCGGGTCGGGCGTGACCGGGGTGCACAGGTCCGCGCCGACGTCGAAGAGGTCGTTCTGCACGCTGCGCAGCAGGGCGGTGAGCTCCTCGGTGGGGGAGCCCAGGGCCAGGGCCACGCCGATCACCGAGTTGGTCTCGTCGACGTCGGCGTAGGCGGCCAGCCGGACGTCGGTCTTGGACACCCGGCTCATGTCGCCCAGGTGCGTCTGGCCGGCGTCGCCGGTCTTGGTGTAGATGCGGGTAAGCCGGACGGTCATGTCCGCACCCTAAGTGCCCGGTCCGGCGGCGGCCTCCCGCTGCTCCTACTGTGGACCGGTGGAGTGCTTCCAGGTGACCGGCGGAACGGCGCTGCGCGGACGGGTCCGGGTGACCGGTGCCAAGAACAGCGCGCTGAAGCTGATGGCGGCCGCGCTGCTGGCCAGCGGCGAGACGACGATCGACGAGGTCCCCGACATCCTCGACGTGGCGATCATGAGCGAGGTGCTGCGCCGGCTGGGCTGTGGCGTGACGTTCGAGCGCTACACCGACGGCCGCGGCGGTGGCGGTGGCCGGGTGGTCGTCGACGTCCCGGAGACGCCCTCCAGCGAGACCGACTACGACCTGGTCCGCCGGATGCGCGCCTCGATCAGCGTGCTGGGTCCGCTGGTGGCCCGCTGCGGCACCGCCAAGGTGGCCCTGCCCGGCGGTGACGCCATCGGCTCGCGCGGGCTGGACATGCACGTGGCCGGCCTCGAGCGCCTGGGTGCCACGGTGGTCAGCGAGCACGGCTTCCTCATCGCCACCGCCCCGCGGCTGGTGGGCACCTCGATCTGGCTGGACTTCCCCTCCGTGGGGGCGACGGAGAACCTGGTGATGGCCGCCGTCCTCGCCGAGGGCACCACCGTGGTGGACAACGCCGCCCGCGAGCCCGAGATCGTCGACCTGTGCCTGATGCTGACCGCGATGGGCGCCTCCATCGAGGGCGCGGGCTCCTCCACGATCACCGTGCACGGGGTCACCGAACTGCACCCGGTGCAGTACACGACCGTCCCCGACCGGATCGTGGCCGGGACCTGGGCCATCGGTGCGGTGATGACCCGCGGGGACGTCGTCATCGAGCGGGCCGTGCCCGAGCACCTGCGGGTGGCCCTGGACAAGCTGCGGACGGCCGGTGCCTCGGTCACCGAGGTCGAGGGCGGTGTCCGGGTCTCGATGGAGGACCGGCCGCGCTGCGTCGACGTCGTCACGCTGCCCTACCCGGGCTTCCCCACCGACCTGCAGCCCATGGCGGTCGCGCTGGCCGCGGTCTCCACGGGCACCGCGCTGATCACCGAGAACGTCTTCGAGGGCCGGTTCATGTTCGTCAACGAGCTGGTCCGGCTGGGCGCCGACGTGCGGATCGACGGGCACCACGCCGTCGTCCGTGGCCGGGAGGCGCTGTCCAGCGCCCCGGTGCTGGCCACCGACATCCGCGCGGGTGCCGGGCTGGTGCTGGCCGGTCTCTGCTCGGACGGCGTCACGGAGGTCGCCGACGTGCACCACGTGGACCGTGGCTACCCCGACTTCGTGGAGCAGCTGCGCGGGCTGGGCGCGACGATCGAGCGCGTCACCGAGGACTGAGGGCCCTCAGCTCTGGAAGCTGCCCGCCAGGACGCGGGCGCGGCCGGCGTCCTCGGGGAAGACGAGCACGTCGGCACGCAGCGGGGCGGGGTAGCGGATCGTCGAGCGGATGCCGGCGTCGGAGAGCACCGCGCGCAGCGCCAGCGCGGACTCCTTCCTGCTCAGCGTGGCGACCCGGGTCAGCAGCCCGTCCTCCGCGGAGGGGCGCCTGGTGGCCTTCGGGGTGCTCGGGGCGAACGCCCAGCGGAGGAAGAGCGCCAGCACGAGCAGGGCGAGACCGGCGATGACCGGTCCGACCAGGAAGTGCAGGCTCCCGGCGTCGATGGGCACGACGGCACCCCTCCCTCGGGTCCGCGGTGGACCCCCGGTCCCCGAGTGTGCCACCGCTGTGCACGCCGCGTGCGGCTCCGGTGTGGTCTGCGCGACACCGCGGTTACTGGCCAGTAGCCCTACACTCCGCGGTCATGCCGACCCCTTCAGCGCCGAAGGACCGCGACCGCCCCTGGGTGATGCGGACGTACGCCGGGCACTCCTCGCCGGCCGAGTCGAACGCCCTCTACCGGCGCAACCTGAGCAAGGGCCAGACCGGACTCTCGGTGGCCTTCGACCTCCCGACCCAGACGGGCTACGACCCCGACGACGAGCTGGCCGTGGGGGAGGTCGGCAAGGTCGGGGTGCCGGTGAGCCACATCGGGGACATGCGTGCGCTCTTCGACGGCATCCCGCTGGACGAGATGAACACGTCGATGACCATCAACGCGACCGCCATGTGGCTGCTGGCGCTGTACCAGGCCGTCGCCGAGGAGCACGGTCACGACGTCGCGGCCCTGACCGGCACGACGCAGAACGACATCGTCAAGGAGTACCTGTCACGGGGGACCTACGTCTTCCCGCCGGCGCCGTCGATGCGGCTGATCACCGACATGGTCGCCTACACGGTCACCACGATGCCCCGGTGGAACCCGACGAACATCTGCAGCTACCACCTGCAGGAGGCCGGCGCGACGCCGGTGCAGGAGATCGCCTACGCGATCAGCACGGCCATCGCGGTGCTGGACTCGGTGCGCGACTCCGGCCAGGTGCCCCAGGAGCGCTTCGGCGAGGTGGTCGCCCGGATCTCCTTCTTCGTCAACGCCGGCGTCCGGTTCGTCGAGGAGATGTGCAAGATGCGCGCCTTCGGCCAGCTCTGGGACTCCCTCACCCTGGAGCGGTACGGCGTGCAGGACCCCAAGCAGCGCCGCTTCCGCTACGGCGTGCAGGTCAACTCCCTGGGCCTGACCGAGGCCCAGCCGGAGAACAACGTGCAGCGCATCGTGCTGGAGATGCTCGCGGTCACCCTGTCCAAGGACGCCCGGGCCCGCGCGGTGCAGCTCCCGGCCTGGAACGAGGCGCTGGGGCTGCCGCGGCCGTGGGACCAGCAGTGGTCCCTGCGCCTGCAGCAGGTGCTGGCCTTCGAGACCGACCTCCTGGAGTACGACGACCTGTTCACCGGCTCGGTGGTCGTCGAGGCCAAGGTCGCCGAGATCGTCGAGGGTGCCCGCGCGGAGATCGCCCGGGTGCAGGAGATGGGCGGTGCCGTCGCGGCCGTCGAGTCCGGGTACATGAAGGGCCAGCTGGTCGGCTCGCTGGCCGAGCGCCGCCGCCGGATGGAGTCCGGCGAGGACGTCGTCGTCGGGGTCAACCGGTTCACCTCCACCGAGCCCAACCCGCTCATCGCCGACCTGGACACCGCCATCCAGACCGTCGACCCGGCTGTCGAGGCTGCGGCCCAGGCAGCGCTGGAGACCTGGAAGGCCGGCCGGGACGACGCCCGGGTCGCCGCCTCGCTGGACGCGCTGCGCGCCGCAGCCGGCACCGAGGAGAACC
The DNA here is from genome assembly GCF_979256525.1 of Klenkia sp. AC732. Taxonomy (NCBI): domain Bacteria; kingdom Bacillati; phylum Actinomycetota; class Actinomycetes; order Geodermatophilales; family Geodermatophilaceae; genus Klenkia; species Klenkia sp. AC732. Next base: position 87,529 of record NZ_CEEDOS010000009.1, read on the forward strand.
TCGTGCCCGCCAGCCTCGAGTGCGCCCGCGCGGGCGTGACGACGGGGGAGTGGGCCGGCGTGCTGCGCGAGGTGTTCGGGGAGTACCGGGCCCCCACCGGGGTCTCCGCAGCCTCCACCGGCGCCGCCGACGCCTCGCTGGCCGACGTCCGGGAGCGGGTGCGGGCCACCGGGGAGGAGCTGGGTGGGCGGCTGCGGCTGCTGGTCGGCAAGCCCGGGCTCGACGGGCACTCCAACGGTGCCGAGCAGATCGCCGTCCGGGCCCGGGACGCCGGCTTCGAGGTGGTCTACCAGGGGATCCGGCTGACCCCGGCGCAGATCGTGTCGGCCGCGGTCGAGGAGGACGTCCACGTGGTCGGGCTCTCGGTGCTGTCCGGCTCGCACCTGCAGGTGGTGCCGGCGGTGCTCGAGGGCCTGCGCGCCGCCGGGCTGGACGACGTCCCGGTGGTGGTCGGCGGCATCGTGCCCGACGGTGACGCCCGGCGGCTGCGCGAGCAGGGCGTCGCGCGGGTGTTCACCCCGAAGGACTTCGGGATGACCGACATCATGGGCCAGATCGTCGACGTCGTCCGCGAGGCCAACGGCCTCTAGGGCACCTCAGCGGCGGGACGACAGCGGGCCGAAGCGCACGTCCACGCCGGGGGAGAACAGCACGCTGTCCGGGGCTCCCGTCATCGGGAGCCCCGCGGCGGCGGTCAGCGACTCGTCGAGCTCGACCAGCTCGGCGCGGTGCAGCGGCCACTCGGGGTGCTCGTTGGGCCAGTACGCCGTCCGGCCCAGGAAGGGCTCGTGCAGCCCCCAGCGCGAGGTCAGGAAGCGCTCGAGCGGGCCGGGGTCGGCGATGCGCTCGCCCACCCGCACGGTCACCGCGCTGGAGGCGGTGCGCGGGCCGGGCCAGCGGCGCAGCGAGGTGTAGCGGCGCAGGTCTCCGTCGGCCGTGACCCGCATCCGGGCGAAGACGTAGGGCAGTCGCGCGACCCACCGGGCGGCCAGCACCGGCAGCAGCCGGTCGGCCTCCAGCGAGGCGAACACCACGCCGCGGCGGCCCTGGGAGTCGACCGAGTACAGCCGCACGTTGGTCTCGGCGAACGAGCCCAGGTAGGGCAGGCCCGGCAGGCCGAAGAAGCCGATGCGGCGCATCCGGAAGGGGATCAGCCCGACGTACGTGGCGCCGTCGATCGTGTCCGGGCGGGTGCCCTCAGGCAGGTGCGGGGCGACCAGGGCCGGGTCGACCGCCCAGTGCAGGAAGGCCAGGTCCCGCCAGCCCTGGGTGAACAGGGTCGAGGTGAGGGGGCGCGGGGCGGTGGGGGTCACCGGTTCTGGGTGCACGTCCCCAGGGTGCCCACCGCAGCGGGCTCGACACCGGCCCGCCGCCGTGGTGTGGTCGATCACATGAGCCAGCTGGCAGCGCCGCGGGTCGAGCGGCACGACGACGTCGTCACGGTGACCATGTCCCGCCCGTCCAAGCGCAACGCGCTGTCCCGCGAGCACCTGACCCAGTTGCTGGCCGCGGTGCAGGACGTGGCCCGCACCGACGCATCGGCACTCGTGCTGGCGGCCGAGGGCCCGGTGTTCAGCGCCGGCCACGACTTCGCCGACGTCGCCGGCGCGCCGCTGGCCGACGTCCGCTCGCTGCTGGCGCTGTGCACCGAGCTGATGCAGACCCTGCACGAGGTGCCGCAGGTCGTCGTGGCCCGGGTGCACGCCCTGGCCACCGCGGCCGGCGCCCAGCTGGTCGCCTCCTGCGACCTCGCGGTGGCCGCCGAGTCCGCCGGTTTCGCCGCCCCCGGCGGCAAGGGCGGCTGGTTCTGCCACACCCCCATGGTCGCGATCGCCCGCAACGTGGGGCGCAAGCGGGCGATGGAGCTCGCGCTCACCGGCGACGTCATCGACGCCCGGACGGCGCTGGACTGGGGCCTGGTCAACCGGGTGGTGCCCGACGCCGAGCTCGACGACGCCGTCGTCGACCTGGTGCACCGGGCCACCCGGGGCTCGCGGGCGAGCAAGGCCTGGGGCAAGCAGGCGATGTACGCCCAGCTGGACCGTCCCGAGGCCGACGCCTACGCGCAGGCGGTCGTGACGATGGCCGCCGCCTCCCAGCTCGACGGCGCCCGCGAGGGCATGGCCGCGTTCCTGGGCAAGCGGCCCGCGGTCTGGACCGACTGACGGCTCACACCCGGGAACACCGCCGCGGGGGAGCGGTTGACCCTCGTGTGCGCGAGCTGTGGCTGACGAAGAGGCGGGTCATCGACTTCGGTCGAGCGACCGCGGGTGGTTGACGACGGCGCTGACCGCCGTCCTCCCTCCCGCACCGAAAGGCCTCCCCTCGTGCTCTCCCGCCTCCGCCGCACCCCCTTCGCGGCCCAGGTCCTCATCGCCCTCGTGGTCGGCGTGGGCCTCGGCCTGCTCGCCCGCGCCATCGGCACCGTCCCCGGCACCGTCGTCGACGGTCAGCTCGTCGAGGGCACCGACCAGAACTGGCTGACCTCGACGCTGGACACGATCGGCTCGACGTTCGTCGGGCTGCTGCGGGTCATCGTGATCCCGCTGATCGTCACCGCGATCATCGTGAGCATCGCCAACCTCAAGGAGGTCGGCAACGCCGCCCGCCTCGCCGGCCAGACGCTGCTGTGGTTCGCGATCACCGCGCTGATCGCGGTCTCCATCGGCATCGGCCTGGGCCTGATCACCCAACCCGGTCGCAACAGCTCCGTCTCGGAGTCGGCGGCCACCTTCGACGGTTCCTCCGGTGGCTGGTGGGACTTCCTCACCGGTCTGGTGCCCGGCAACATCCTGGGCCTGGAGGGCTCCACCGACGGGTCCATCTCCTTCAACGTCCTCCAGCTGATCGTCATCTCGGTCGCCGTCGGCATCGCCGCGCTCAAGGTCGGTGAGGCCGCCGAGCCGTTCCTGTCGGTCACCCGCTCCGCGCTGGCGATCGTGCAGAAGGTCCTCTGGTGGGTCATCCTGCTGTCCCCGATCGGCACCCTGGGCCTCATCGGCAACGCCGTGGCCAGCTACGGCTGGGAGTCCCTGGGCTCCCTCGGCGTCTTCGTCGGTGCCGTCTACGCCGGCCTGGCCATCGTGCTGCTGGTCGTCTACCCGGTGCTGCTCAAGGTGCACGGGCTGTCCCCGCGGCGCTTCTACGCCGGTGCGTGGCCGGCCATCCAGCTCGGCTTCGTGTCCCGGTCCTCCATCGGCACGCTGCCGGTGACCGAGCGGGTCACCGAGGCCAACCTGGGCGTCCCGCGCAGCTACGCCTCCTTCGCCGTCCCGCTGGGCGCGACGACGAAGATGGACGGCTGCGCGGCGATCTACCCGGCCCTGGCCGCGATCTTCGTCGCCCAGTTCTTCGGCGTGGACCTCGGCATCACCGACTACCTGCTCATCGCGCTGGTCTCCGTCGTCGGCTCGGCGGCCACCGCCGGGGTCACCGGCGCGGTCGTCATGCTGACCCTGACGCTGTCCACCCTGGGCCTCCCGCTGGCCGGTGTCGGCCTGCTGCTGGCCGTCGACCCGATCCTGGACATGGGCCGCACCGCCACCAACGTGGCCGGTCAGGCCCTGGTCCCGACCATCGTGGCCAAGCGCGAGGGCATCCTGGACCAGGCCGCGTTCGACTCGGCGACCACGGTCGACCCGGTCCGCTCGCTGGGTGAGACCAACGAGCCCCAGCCCGCCGCCGTCTGAGGACCTGCGGGCACCCGGGCGCCGGCGCGGTAGCGTCGGCGCCCGTGCGTCTGGTCATCGCGAAGTGCTCCGTCGACTACGTCGGCCGGCTCACCGCCCACCTGCCCCTGGCCACCCGGCTGCTCCTGGTCAAGGCCGACGGGTCGGTGTCGGTGCACGCCGACGACCGGGCCTACAAGCCGCTGAACTGGATGAGCCCACCCTGCTCCCTCAAGGACGAGCTCGTCGACGGCGCGGGCACCTGGACGGTCACCAACAAGGCCGGTGAGCAGCTGATCGTGACCATCGAGTCGGTGGTCCACGACGTGAAGCACGAGCTGGGCCCCGACCCCGGCCTGCAGAAGGACGGCGTCGAGTCCGAGCTGCAGCGGCTGCTGGCCCTGCACGTGGAGACCTTCGGCGAGGGCTGGTCGCTGGTCCGCCGGGAGTACCCCACCGCCATCGGGCCGGTCGACCTGCTCTGCCGGGACGGTGCCGGTGGCGTCGTCGCGGTGGAGATCAAGCGGCGCGGGGAGATCGACGGCGTCGAGCAGCTGACCCGCTACCTCGAGCTGCTCAACCGGGACCCGCTGCTGGCCCCGGTCAAGGGCGTCTTCGCCGCCCAGGAGATCAAGCCGCAGGCCCGGGTGCTCGCCGCCGACCGCGGGATCGACTGCCTGACCGTCGACTACGCCGTGCTCAAGGGCACCGACGACCCCTCCGCCCGGCTCTTCTGAGTCCCGGGGGACGTGACCCCCTTCACGTCCGTTGGTGGTTACCCGTCGGTAACCAGCTCTGGCAGACTCCGGCCGCACGGGCTGCGACGACGAGGTCGCACCCGGACGAGGGAGTGGCAACGTGGCCAGAGAACTCAGCGAGGTCGGCGTCGTCGGACTCGGCACCATGGGCGCCGGCATCACCGAGGTGCTCGCCCGCGCCGGGCTGTCGGTGACCGCCGTGGAGATCGACGAGGACGCGCTGGCCCGGGGCCGGGCGCACGTCGAGCAGTCCACCGAGAAGGCCGTCGAGCGCGGCAAGCTCGACGCCGACGAGCGCACCGCGGTGCTCGAGCGGATCCGCTTCAGCACCGCCCTGGCCGACCTGTCCCAGGCCGAGCTGGTGGTCGAGGCCGTGCCCGAGCGCCTGGAGCTCAAGGCCGCGCTGTTCGCCGAGCTGGACGGCATCTGCCCGCCGGACACCATCCTGGCGACCAACACCTCCAGCCTGTCGGTGACCGAGCTGAGCGTGGCCACCGGCCGGCCCAGCAAGGTCGTCGGCATGCACTTCTTCAACCCCGCGCCGGTGATGAAGCTGGTCGAGGTCGTGCGCACCGTGGTCACCGAGCCCGCCGTCGTCGAGGACGTCGAGGCGCTGGCCGCCCGGCTGGGCAAGACCGACGTCACCATCGGGGACAAGGCCGGGTTCATCGCCAACGCGCTGCTGTTCGGCTACCTCAACCACGCGGTGGCGATGCTGGAGTCCCGCTACGCCAGCCGCGAGGACATCGACGCGGCCATGCGGCTGGGCTGCGGCCTGCCGATGGGCCCGCTGGCGTTGATGGACCTCATCGGCATCGACACCGCCTACGAGATCCTGGACACGATGTACCGGCAGTCCCGGGACCGGCTGCACGCCCCCAGCCCGGTGATCAAGCAGATGGTCACCGCGGGCCTGCTGGGCCGGAAGTCCGGCCGCGGCTTCTACAGCTACGCCGGCCGGGACGAGGCCGAGGTCGTGCCCGACGCCGCGACCCCGCAGCCCGGGGGTGCCGCCGAGGGGGCCCGCGCCGTCCGCCGGGTCGGCGTCGTCGGCTCCGGGACGATGGCCACCGGGATGATCGAGGTCTTCGGCAAGGGCGGCTACGACACCGTGTTCGTCGCCCGTTCCCCGGAGAAGGTCGAGGCCGTGCGGTCAGCCCTGGCCAGGAGCCTGGACAAGCAGGTCGTCCGCGGCCGGCTGGACGAGGCCACCCGGGACGTCGTCCTCGCCCGGGTCACCGGCACCACCTCGCTGGACGACCTGGCCGACGTCGACCTGGCCGTCGAGGCGGTCGTGGAGTCGCTGCCGGTCAAGCAGACGCTGTTCGCCGCCCTGGGGGAGAGCTGCCGGCCCGGTGCCGTGCTGGCCACCACGACGTCCAGCCTGCCGGTCATCGAGTGCGCCAAGGCCAGCGAGCGACCCGGGGACGTCGTCGGGCTGCACTTCTTCAACCCGGCGCCGGTGATGAAGCTCGTCGAGGTGGTCTCCACCATCGCCACCGCGCCCGACGTCGCCGCGACCGCGCACGCGGTGTGCGCCCAGCTGGGCAAGCACGCGGTGTCCTGCGCGGACCGGGCGGGCTTCATCGTCAACGCCCTGCTGTTCCCCTACCTCAACGACGCGGTCCGGATGCTCGAGGCGCACTACGCCAGCGCCGACGACATCGACGCGGCGATGAAGGTCGGCTGCGGGTACCCGATGGGCCCCTTCGAGCTGCTGGACGTCGTCGGTCTCGACGTCTCGCTGGCCATCGAGCGCGAGCTCTACGCGGAGTTCCGGGAGCCCGGGTACGCCCCGGCCCCCCTTCTGGAGCACCTGGTCACCGCCGGCTACCTGGGCCGCAAGACCGGGCGGGGCTTCCGGGACCACACGGCCCGGTAGTCCGGCGCCGGGTAGCGTCGGGGCCGACATGGGCAGAGGACGGGGGCAGCGGCGGACCGGCCGCGACACCCGTCCTCCGCTCACCCGGCCCGAACCGGTCGAGCAGGCCGCCGACGGCGACTGGGTCGTCCGGCAGGTCACCGGCGCGGCGAGCCAGCGCACCTACCGCTGCCCGGGTTGCGACCAGGAGATCCGGCCGGGGACGCCGCACGTGGTCACCTGGCCGGTCTACGCCCGGGACTCCGACCTGGACCCCTGGGACACCGAGTCCTCGCTGGACTGGCGTCGGCACTGGCACAGCGTCTGCTGGCGCACGCGAGACCGCCGACACCGCTAGGACCCGACGGCGTCGTCCCGGGCGGCGTCCTCAGACGGCGGTCGCGTAGACCACGATGTTGTCGGTGTAGCTGCGCCGGCTGCGGTCGAACTCCCCGCCGCAGGTGATCAGCCGCAGCTGGGCGTCCACGGTGGGGCCGTAGACCTCGGCCGTGGCGAAGTCGGACTTGGGGTACTCCGCGACCCGGGTGACCTCGAAGGCCAGTGTGCTGCCGTCGCTGCGGCCGACCTCGACCCGGGCGCCGGGCTGCAGCTCCTCGAGCCGGAAGAACACCGCGGGCCCCGAGCGGGAGTCGACGTGGCCGGCCAGCACGGCCGGTCCGACCGCACCCGGCGCGGGGCCGTCGGCGAACCAGCCGGCCTGGGCGTAGTCGGCCGGGGGCACCAGGGCGCCGGTCCGGTCGACGCCGATGGTCACCAGGCTGCTGGTCAGTCCGATGGCCGGCACGGAGACCGAGACCGGGACGGGGACGTCCGAGGCGACCTGCTCGGCCACCACGACCGGGGCCGGTGGCGACCCGGCCACGGTGGGCCCCACGTCCTGGGGGCCGCGCGGGGCCAGCAGGGCGACGGAGCCGGCGACGACGGCCACCAGCGCCAGCACCCAGCGCACGGCGGTCAGGCCGGGACGCCGCCGGGTGCGGTGACGGTGCGGGGTGTGCCTGGGCACGGACGGGCGGGAGGCGGGGCGGTCGCGCTCAGGCGGCAGCGTGCCGACCGGCGACCGCGTGCCGGTGCGGCAGCCGGCGGCCGGCGGTGACCAGCAGGCCGAGCACCGCGGAGGCCGCGATGCCGCCGAGGGCGAGGGGCAGGACCGGGGACCCGCCGTCGGCGCCCCCGCCACCGGCCTCGACGCCACCGGTCGGGACGACGCCCGGGCTGGCCGCGTCCAGGACGGTGCGGACCTCGACACCGGCGTCGCTGTCCAGCAGCAGCACGGTGTAGGTGGACCCGCTGGTCAGCTCGACGGGCAGGTCGGTGCCGGCCGAGGAGCCGCCGCTGACCTCGAGGGTGGTCTGGCCGCCGGGGACCGAGACGTAGCCGGTCTGGGCGGCGAAGGCCAGGCCGCCGGCCAGCTCGTCGCCGTCGGCCAGCGACACGTCGGCCGGGGTGAGCGTGGACGCGGCGTTGACCACCCGGGCCCGGGCCTGGCCCTCGGCGGGCAGGGCCAGGTCGTCCGGGATGACCTCGAGGCCGAGGGAGGCGAACTCGCCGACGCCCGCGACGGTGTAGGCGCTGCCGGCCGCGACGGTGACGGTCGTCGAGAGCACCGGGGCCGAGGTGGCCGCGGCACCGGCCGCGCGCATGGACACCGTGTAGGTGCCGGCGGGCACCGACTGGTAGTCCGAGACCGTGCCGTAGGAGACGCCGGTCAGCAGGATGCCGGAGTCCGGGGTGTCGACGGAGTCCACGTAGACGTCCACCGCGGGTGTGTCCGGGCTCAGGTGCGCCAGGCGGAGCACCCCGCCGTCGGCCGCCCCGGCCGCCGAGGCGCCGCCGACGAGGGCGATCAACCCGGCGAGCAGGAGGACGCCGAGTCCTCGGGTGAGCCGGGTCGTCACGAGGGGGCCTCCTGGGCTGGGGCTGCGGTGTGCTGCGGGGGCGCTGCGAGGCGGTTCCCGGACCGGGAACGGTCCGTCCCCATGATGCACGTCGCGGTGGCCGACCGCCTACCCACCTGCGGCGACGACCAGGCCGTCGGGGTCGGAGGCGTAGCCGTAGGAGATGAGCAGGCCGTCCTCGAGCGGGGTCACCGACGCCGGCGCGTAGGGCGGCAGCTGCGCCGACAGCCAGGTGGTGACCAGGACGACGAGGCCGGGGTCCTCGCGCAGTGGCGTACCGGCCACGGAGTCCACGACGACCCGGCGGACCGGGGTGCCCACCTCGCCGGGGACCGCGGGCAACGAGGAGATGCCGACGCCGTACTGGGCGGCGATTCCGGCCAGCAGGGTGAGCAGACGCGGGTCGACGTCGCCGGAGAGCAGGGCGCCGGTGGCCTGACCGGCCTCGGCGGTGGTCGGGTTGGTCAGCAGGGCCGCGGCCAGCTGGCGGCGGAGGGCGCGCTGGTCGGCCGTCGGCTCGGCCCGGCCCGGGTCCACCACGACGAGGGCGGTGTCGTCGTCGCCGAAGCGGGCGACCACGTCGTCGCGGACGGCCTCGTCGGCCGGCTCCCCGCGCAGGACCTCCAGCCCACCGCTGCCGACGGTGACGCCGGCGCGGTCCAGCTCGTCGGCGAGCAGCCCGTCGGCGGCCACCGGGGTCTGCGGGGACACCTCGGAGCCCAGCCAGTCCAGCAGCTCCGCCCGGTCGGCAGCCCCGAAGTCGTCGGCCCGTGCGGAGGGCAGCACGACCGCCGCCAGGGCGACCGCGGTGGCCAGCGTCGCGCCGCCCACGACCAGCAGCACGGGCCGCGCCCGGTGCACGCCGGGCACCGTCACCAGGCGCTGCACGAGGGCACCGACCAGGACCGCGGCCACCGGCAGGCACACCACGAGCGCCGCGAACCGTCCGGGGGGAGCGACGGCGGCCAGGGTGGTGACCGCCAGTGCAGCCGCCGGCGGCCGCCAGCGGGGCAGCAGCCAGGCGGCGAGGGCGCCGGCGGTGAGCAGGCCCGCGGTCAGCAGGACCGACGGCGTCTCCCCGGCCGCCCAGGGCGTGGTCACCGGGGGCTGGGGGTCCCATCCCGGGAGCAGCAGCACCAGGGCGACGAACACCGGCGCGAGCAGGCCCGCTGCGACCACCCGGACGGTCGGCGACCAGTCCGGGCGGACCCGGCCGACCGACAGCGCCCCGGCCGCAGCGGCGACCAGGAGCAGGGCCACGTCGGGGGCCAGCAGCACCGCGGGGGCGAGGCACAGCGCCGCGGCCGTCCGGGGTCCGCGGCGTCGGTGCCGGGTGGCCAGCAGCCCGGCGAGCAGCACCCAGGGCACGGCCAGTGAGGCGGGGGAGCTGACCGCGTGCAGGAGCACCAGCCCGGGCACCGCACCGAAGGCCAGCACGGCGATCGCGGCGGCGCCGTCCCCGAGGCCGGCGCGGCGGGCCAGCGCCCAGAGGAGCAGGCAGGACACGACCAGCGTGGTCCAGAGCAGCTCGCGCCCGGCTGCGGCGAGCCCGTCGTGTCGGTCGAAGGCCCGGGTCGCCAGCGCCCAGCCGGCGGTGTGCACCGTGGCCAGGCCGTCCGGGGTGAGCAGTGCCGGAGTGGGGCCGCCGTCCAGCCAGGCCCAGGCCGGACCGGTCAGGGCACCGTCGTCGGCGAGTGGGCTGCTGCGCAGCGTCCGGGCGGCCAGTAGGGCGCTGACCAGCACGGCGGCGAGCGGGGCCAGCACCGACCAGCGGGGAGGGGCGGTGCGGGTGGACCGGTGGCGGGCCGGTCGGTCGGCGCGGTCGGAGGGCGCCGGTGCGGGTGCGGCGTCGTCCAGGGTGGACTGCTCGGGCACGTCGTCCCTCCTGGCCGCCGGGGGGTCGGTCACCCCGTGACCGATGCGCGGGTCGACGATCGGAGACCCGCCCGTTCCTGTGTTGATCTTGACACGCTGAGTCACGGAAGGCCAGTCGGACGACGGACGCCCGCCTGCTCCGGGGCGGGGGTGCTGGGGGGCGTCCGGGGGCGTGCTGGTGGTGCGGGGTCAGCGGCGGGGTGCGCTGCCCTGCGGCTGGGCCGGGACGCTGCCGGTGGAGGCGGGCACGGAGCGCACCGCGGGCTGCACCGCGGTGGAGGGACCGTCGTCGTCGCCCGCCGGGGTGGGGACGGCGGGACGACCCGGGGCGCGGGTGGCGCCCGGGGCCGGCGGCCCCTGCTGCTGCCCGGCGGCCTGGGCCGGCACGGCCGGCACGGCCGGCCCGGTCGGTGCCGGCGTCGCCCCCGCCGGGTCGGACGCCGGCTCCGACGGCGCCTCGGGGTCGGGACGGTCGCCCAGGTCGGGGAGCTGGCCCAGCAGGGCCCGCACGTCGTGCAGCCGGGAGGTCAGCTCGTCGCGCACCCGGCGGATCGAGGCCGCCCGCGCCTCGGCGTCGGCGACCAGGCCCGCGGCGTGCTGCTCGGCCGCGGCGACACGCTGCTCGGCGGCCTGCCGCGAGGAGCGGTCGCGCTCCTCCTCGAGCCGGGCCGCCTCGCTGCGACGGGCCCGCTGGGCGATCTCGAAGTCCTCCTCGATCTTCGTCCGCCGGGCCTGGGAGTCGGCGTCGAGCCGCGCGACGCGCTCCTCGGCGGCCGTGACCAGCTCGTCGGCGTGCGCCTGAGCGGCGGCGGTGACCTCGCCGGCCTGCTGCCGGGCGCCGGCGAGCAGCTCCTCGGTCTCGGTCTGGCCGGCCCGGGTCCGCTCGTCGGCGGCCTGCGCGTCGGCCGTGGCCCGCGCCCGGACCTGCTCGGCGTCGGCCTCCGCGGCACGACGGATCTCCGCGGCCTCCTCCTCGGCCAGCCGCAGCATGTGCGAGATGCGCTCGCCCATGTTCTCGAAGGTGGGCGCCCCGGCCGAGGCGGCCTTGCGGCGCAGCCCCTCCATCTCGCTCTGCAGCGCGTTGAGCTGCGAGGCCAGTTCCGAGGACCGCTGTGCCGCGGCGTCCCGGTCGGCCATCGTGACCCGCAGGTCCGCGTCCAGGCGTTCGATCGCCTCGGCGACCTGGTCGCGGTCGTACCCCTTGCGCACCACCTCGAAGGAGTAGGTGGCCTCGCGGAGCGGCAGCAGGTCGGAGTGGGGGTCGCTCATGGGCCCATCCTCCCAGACACCCGGGGCCCTGTCGGGCGTGTCGGGCCGGTCCGTCGCACTCTCACAGGCAGTGCGCAGGACCGGCCCGGCGCGGTGTGCTCAGACCCCGCGGAAGCGGTTGATGGCCTCCAGGTGCTGCTCCCGCTTGGCGGTGTCCCGGACGCCGAGACCCTCCTCGGGGGCCAGCGTCAGCACCCCGACCTTGCCCTGGTGGGCGTTGCGGTGGACGTCCAGCGCGGCCTGCCCGACCTCCTCCATCGGGTAGACCTTGGACAGCGTCGGGTGGATGAGGCCCTTGTCGATGAGCCGGTTGGCCTCCCACGCCTCCTTGTAGTTCGCGAAGTGCGAGCCGACGATCCGCTTGAGGTTCATCCACAGGTAGCGGTTGTCGTAGGAGTGCATGTAGCCGCTGGTGGAGGCGCAGGTGACGATCGTGCCGCCCTTCTTGGCGACGTAGACGCTGGCGCCGAAGGTCTCCCGGCCGGGGTGCTCGAAGACGATGTCGGGGTCGTCGCCGCCGGTGAGCTCGCGGATCTTCTTGCCCAGCCGCTGCCACTCCTTGGGGTCCTGCTCGTGCTCGTCCTTCCAGAACCGGTAGCCCTCGGCGGAGCGGTCGATGACCAGCTCGGCGCCCATCCGCCGGACGATCTCGGCCTTCTCCGGGCTGGAGACGACGCAGACCGGGATCGCGCCGCCGTTGAGCGCCATCTGGGTGGCGTAGGAGCCCAGGCCACCCGAGGCGCCCCAGATGAGCACGGTGTCGCCCTGCTTCATGTTCGCGCCGTTGTGGCTGACCAGCTGCCGGTAGGCGGTGGAGTTCACCAGGCCCGGCGCGGCGGCCTCCTCCCAGGTGAGGTGCCCGGGCTTGGGCATCAGCTGGTTGCTCTTGACCAGGGCCAGCTCGGCCAGGCCGCCGAAGTTGGTCTCGAAGCCCCAGATCCGCTGCTGCGGGTCCATCATCGTGTCGTCGTGGCCGGCCGGGTCCTCGAGCTCGACGGACAGGCAGTGCGCGACGACCTCGTCGCCGGGCTTCCACTTGTTCACCCCGGGGCCCACCCGCAGGACGACGCCGGCCAGGTCCGAGCCCACCACGTGGTAGGGCAGGTCGTGCTTCTTGGTGAGCTCGGAGAGCTTGCCGTAGCGGGCCAGGAACCCGAACGTGCTCACGGGCTCGAAGATCGACGTCCAGACGGTGTTGTAGTTGACCGAGCTGGCCATCACCGCCACGACCGCCTCGCCCGGGCCGAGCTCGGGGGTGGCCACCTCCTCCACGTGGAGGGACCTGCGGGGGTCCTTCTCCTTGGTGGGCAGGCCCTCGAACACGTCCTGCTCGTCCCTGCGCACCAGCACACCGCGGTAGGAGTCCGGCACGGCCAGGCCCCCGATGTCGCTGAGGTGGTCGGCGAGGATGGCGTCCCTGATCTCGTTCACGCGGTGCTCCCGGGTCGTCGTTGGCTCGGAGTCGTGCGGGGTCCTGCAGGTGGTGCCGGATGTTACTGACCAGTAGGGAAGTGGCAAGGCAGTGTGAGCGGCGCCTCAGTGCGCCGTCAGGACGTCGGGGCGGGCTCGACCAGCTCGACCAGCACGCCCCCGGCGTCCTTGGGGTGCACGAAGTTGACCCGGCTGCCCGACGTCCCGCGACGGGGCTCGTCGTAGAGCAGCCGCAGTCCGCGCTCGCGCAGCACGGCGCTGACCGCCTCGACGTCGACCACCCGGAAGGCCAGCTGCTGCAGGCCCGGGCCCGAGCGGCCGATGAACTTCGCGATCGTGGACTCCGGGGTCAGCGGCGCGAGCAGCTGGATCCGGGTCTGGCCGTCGCCGACGGCGAGCATGGCCTCGCGGACGCCCTGCTCCTCGTTGGTCTCCTCGTGCACCGACACGATCCCGAAGGCCCGGTCGTAGAAGGCCAACGCCTCGTCCAGGTCGGGGACGGCGATCCCCACGTGGTCGATCGTGGTGAACAGCTCGGTGGGCAGGCCGGTGGCGGCTCCGTCGACGCTCATGCCGGCATGCTGCCGGTCGCCCCGCGGGACCGGCACCCCCGGGCGGGGGCCAGCCCGGTGACCTCGGTCACCAGCCGTCGGCGTCGGACCCCGGGCAGCCCTACGCTGGAGGGCCGGACGAGGTCGCCAACGAGGGTGGCCGGACCGAGTGGAGGACGGCATGACCCAGCCTGCAGCGAAGAACCGCTCCGTGATCGTCGGCGGCGCCCGCACCCCGATGGGCCGGCTGCTCGGCTCGCTCAAGGACTTCTCCGCCGCCGACCTCGGGGGCGTCGCCATCAAGGGCGCCCTGGAGAAGGCAGGCATCAGCGGCGACCAGGTCGAGTACGTGATCATGGGCCAGGTCATCCAGGCCGGCGCCGGCCAGAACCCGGCCCGCCCGGCCGCGGTCGCCGGCGGCATCCCGATGTCGGTGCCCTCGTTCACGCTGAACAAGGTCTGCCTGTCCGGGCTGGACGCCATCGCGCTGGCCGACCAGCTCATCCGCGCCGGTGAGTTCGAGGTCGTCGTCGCCGGGGGCATGGAGTCGATGACCCAGGCCCCGCACCTGCTGGCCAACAGCCGCTCGGGCACCAAGTTCGGTGACACCGCGCTGGTGGACTCGATGAGCCACGACGGGCTCTCCGACACCTTCGACCAGGTCGCCATGGGCGTGCTCACCGAGCAGCACAACGCGCAGTACTCCCTCACCCGCGAGGAGCAGGACGCCTTCGGCGCCGCCAGCCACCAGCGCGCCGCGGCCGCGCACGAGAACGGCCTGTTCGACGACGAGATCGTCACCGTCTCCATCCCGCAGCGCAAGGGCGACCCGATCGAGTTCCGCGAGGACGAGGGCATCCGCCCCGACACCACCACCGAGTCCCTCGGCCGCCTGAAGCCCGCGTTCGCGAAGGACGGCACGATCACCGCCGGCACTGCCTCGCAGATCTCCGACGGCGCCGCCGCCGTCGTGGTGATGAGCGCCGCCAAGGCCGCCGAGCTGGGCCTGACCGTGCTGGCCGAGATCGGCGCGCACGGTGTCGTCGCCGGTCCGGACGCCTCGCTGCAGCAGCAGCCCTCCCGGGCGATCGCCAAGGCCTGCGAGCGCGAGGGCATCAGCCCCACCGACCTGGACCTGGTCGAGATCAACGAGGCCTTCGCCGCGGTCGGCATCGTGTCCACCCGCGAGCTCGGCCTGGACCCCGAGCGCGTCAACGTCAACGGCGGGGCCATCGCACTGGGCCACCCGGTCGGCATGAGCGGCGCCCGGATCGCCCTGCACCTGGCCCTGGAGCTCAAGCGCCGCGGTGGCGGCGTCGGCGCCGCCGCGCTGTGCGGTGGCGGCGGCCAGGGCGACGCGCTGGTCCTGCACGTCCCCGCCTGACAGTGGGACGCCGCACCCCGGACGTCGGCGCACTCGTCGCCGGCGCCCGGGACGGCGACCCCCGCTCGGTCGCCCGGCTGATCAGCCTGGTCGAGGACGAGAGCCCGGTCCTCCGCGAGGTGGCCGCAGCGCTGGCCCCGCACACCGGCGGCGCCCGGGTGCTGGGCATCACCGGCCCGCCCGGCGTCGGCAAGTCGACCACCACCACGGCTGTCGTCCGGGGGCTGCGTGCCCGGGACCTGCGGGTCGGGGTCCTCGCCGTCGACCCGTCCTCGCCGTTCTCCGGTGGGGCGCTGCTGGGCGACCGGGTGCGGATGGGCGACCACGCCGGCGACCCCGGGGTCTTCATCCGCTCGATGGCCTCCCGCGGGCACCTGGGCGGGCTGTCCTGGGCCACCCCGCAGGCGCTGCGGGTGCTCGACGCGGCCGGCTGCGACGTCGTCGTCGTCGAGACCGTGGGGGTGGGGCAGTCGGAGCTGGAGGTCGCCTCGCTGGCCGACACCACCCTGGTGCTCGTCGCCCCCGGCATGGGTGACGGCGTGCAGGCGGCCAAGGCCGGCATCCTCGAGGTCGCCGACGTCCTCGTGGTCAACAAGGCCGACCGGGACGGCGCGGACCGCACCGCCCGCGAGCTGCGCTCCATGCTCACCATGGCCCCGGATGCCGGCTGGCGGCCCCCGGTCGTGCGCACCGTGGCCTCCCGGGACGCCGACAACGGGGTGGACGACCTGCTCGCCGCGGTCGAGGACCACCGCGCCTGGCTCACCACCTCCGGGGA
The DNA here is from genome assembly GCF_979256525.1 of Klenkia sp. AC732. Lineage (NCBI taxonomy): Bacteria > Bacillati > Actinomycetota > Actinomycetes > Geodermatophilales > Geodermatophilaceae > Klenkia > Klenkia sp. AC732. The sequence continues at coordinate 103,023 of NZ_CEEDOS010000009.1, forward strand.
GGGCGAGCGCCGGCGACGGCTGCGGGCCGCCCGCGAGGTGGAGGCCATCGCCGTCGGCGAGCTGCGCCGGCGGATGGGCGACGTCGGCGGCGCCGAGGCGCTGGACGCCCTGGCCGGCCGGGTGCTGGTCGGCGAGCTGGACCCCTACGCCGCGGCCGACGAGCTCGTCGGGCGGCTCTGACCCCCGCCGGGGGAGGATGGGCAGGTGACCACCAAGCCGGACGCCGTCGTCGTCGGAGCCGGCCCGAACGGCCTGGCCGCTGCCCTGCGCCTGTCGGCCGCGGGCCTGCGCGTGCAGGTCGTCGAGCGCGGTGACCGCCCCGGTGGCGGGATGCGGACCGAGGAGGTCACCCTCCCCGGGTTCGCACACGACATCTGCTCCGCGGTGCACCCGATGGGCGTCGCCTCCCCGTTCTTCCGGGAGTTCGACTGGGAGTCCCGGGGCGTGCGCATGCTGCACCCCGAGGTCGCCTACGCCCACCCCCTCGACGGCGGGGACGCCGCCGTCGCGTACCGCTCGCTGGAGCAGACCGCCGCCGGCCTGGGTGCCGACGGGGACGCCTACCGGGCGCTGTTCAGCCAGCTCGTCGAGCACGGCGACGACGTCATCGACTTCTTCCTGTCCTCCGCCTTCCGCCGGCTGCCCACCCGCAGCATCCCGGCGATCACCCGGTTCGCCCTCAACGCGCTGCCCAACGTGCGGTGGCTGGCGCACAAGGCCTTCGAGGGGGAGAAGGCCCGCGCGCTCATCGGCGGCGCCGCCGCACACGGGATGCTCGACCTGACCCGCCCGCTCACCGCCGGGCTGGGGATGGTGCTGTCGATGCTGGCCCACCACCGCGGCTGGCCGCTGCCCGAGGGCGGCACCCAGACGATGGCCGACGCCATGGTCACCGCGCTGGAGCAGCAGGGCGGCTCGGTCGAACTCGGCCACGAGGTCACCGACCTGCGCGAGTTCGACGGCGTCCCGGCCGTGCTGCTGGACACCTCGCCGGGTGCGTTCGTGGCGATGGCCGGGGACCGGATGCACCCCGGGTACGCGCGCTGGGTGAACCGCTACAAGCACGGCCCCGGCGTCTTCAAGGTGGACTGGGCGCTGTCGGACCCGGTGCCCTGGACCAACCCCGACGTCCGCCGGGCCGGCACCGTGCACGTCGCCGGCACGCTGGCCGAGACGATCGCCGGGGAGGCCGCCCCCGCCGCCGGTCGGCTGACCGACCGCCCCTACGTGCTCGCCGTCCAGCCCACCGTGGTCGACCCCACCCGGGCGCCCGAGGGCAGGCACGTGTTCTGGGCCTACGTGCACGTGCCGCACGGCTCCGACGTCGACATGACCGCCGAGATCGAGACCCAGGTCGAGCGCTTCGCCCCCGGCTTCAAGGACACGATCCTGGCCCGGGCGACCATGACCGCCCCGCAGATGCAGCAGTGGAACCCCAACGACGTGGGCGGCGACATCTCCAACGGCGAGGCCTCGCTCCGCCAGATGCTCGCCCGCCCGGTGCCGCGCTGGAACACCTACTCGACCCCGCTGGACGGCGTCTTCCTCGCCTCCGCCGCCACCCCGCCGGGTCCCGCGGTGCACGGCATGTGCGGTGACAACGCCGCCAAGGTGGCGCTGCGGAAGGTCTTCGGCGTCCGCACCCCGCCCCCGCTCCGCCCCGCACCCCCCGCCTGACCCGCGGCCCCGCTCTGTGTCACATCGAGCGGCGTCGCCCCGCCCCGGGGCTGCTCGATGTGACATCGAGGGGTGTCGCCCCGGCTCGGGGCTGCTCGATAAGACATCGAGGGGTGTGTCTGCGGCTCGGGGCTGCTCGATGGCCCCGTGTGACGGCTGCGTGGGTCAGCGGGCCAGCTCGGCGCGAACGCGGCCGACGACGGACGCCGGGTCCCTCAGGTCCTCGGCGGTCACGAAGACCACCCGCCAGCCGGCAGCGGTGAGCCGGTTCAACCGGGCCCGGTCGCGGGCGAACTGCGCGGTCCCTCCGTGCCACCGGCCGTCGTACTCGACGGCGACCCGGTGAGCCGGCCAGCCGAGGTCCACCCGGGCCACCTCCCGCCCCTCGTGCAGCACCCGGAACTGCGGGATCGGCGCGGGGAGCCCGGCGCGCTGGAGCAGCAGGCGCACGACGGTCTCCTGGGGTGACTCGGCCAGCCCGTCGGCGAGTCGCACCACGGCCTCGCGACGGCGTGCGCCGCGGCTGGGGTCGGCGCGGGCGGCGGCGAGCACCTCCGCCGGACCCACCGGCACGGCGAGCAGGAACCGGTCCACCAGGGCAACCGCCTCCTCGACCGGGCGCGCGCGGGCCAGGTCCAAGGCGGTGCGCACCAAGGACGTGACGGCGACGCCGGACCGGAGCACCGTCTCCTCGACAGCGATCCGCTCGCGTCGGACGCGCACCCCGTCCACGCGCCCGGAGGTGCACCCGGGCGGCAGGACCAGCTCGACGTCGTCCGTCAGCCCGGCGAGGGGGACGCCCCACAGGACGGCAGCGCTGCGACCGGCGACGACGGCGCCGGGCAGAAGCAGCTGCGCTGCCGCGACGGCCCGCACCCGGTGGTCGACGACGACGTCGGGTCCGGCGCGCACGTCGCGGAACAGCCGGACGAAGGCCCTCGACCGCAGGTGCGTGGTGGTCAGTTGCCCCCGGCGCACGGCGTGCGAGCCGCGGAACACGACCCCGCGCAGTTCGGGCGGACAGCTCGGGGTGGGTGCCACCTGGGGAGCCTGCCTGCACACGGCCCGGCCGTGTGCGCCGTCGTCCACAGGCCGAGGCCCGCAGACAGGAGCCGGAACCCCTCGATGTCACATCCAGGGGCTCGAACGCCTGAAGACCCCCCTCGATGTCACATCAGGGGGATGGACCCGCTGGACTCCGCTCGATGTCACATCAGGGGGGACGGCCCTGCCCGGACCCTGCTCGATGTCACATCGAGCAGGGTCAGGGCGGACCGTCAGGCGACGCGGGAGGCGCCGGCGAATCCGGGCATGTCCACGCTGCTGACGACGACGCCGGTGCTGGAGTTCAGTGCGTTGACCATCTGGCCGTCGCCGACGTAGATGCCGACGTGGCTGACCGGGGAGTAGAAGAAGACCAGGTCACCGGGGACGAGGTCGGCGCGGGAGACCGGGGTGCCGACCTGGGACTGGGCACTGCTGGTCCGCGGCAGTGCGACCCCGGCGGCGGCGTAGGCGGCGGTGGTGAGGCCGGAGCAGTCGTAGGCGTCCGGGCCGTTGCCGCCGTAGGCGTAGCCCTTGCCGACCTGGGTCATCGCGGCGTCGACGGCGGCTTGCGCGGTGGGCGACTGGCCGGCGGCAGCGGTCGCGGCGACCGGGGCCGCGGTCTGGGCGCTCGCGGTGCCGGGCAGCACGCCGACCGACAGCGTGGCCGCGGCGGCGCCGGTCACGAGGACCCGGGCCAGCCGGGACCGCAGCGGGCTGCGGTGGTCCCGGGGGTGGTCGTCGCTGGTGTGGTGCTGGTCGAGCTCGGTGGGGTGGGTGGTCGCCATGGGTGGCACTCGCTCCTCTCGCGTCGTCCGCCGGGACACCACGCGCCGGGCGCACACCGGACGGCGGGCGGGGGGCCAGTGGCGGAGCGGGTCGGGTGCTCACGGGCACCTCGCGACCCTCGGCCTGGCCCCGGGCTGGGGCGGCACTCCGGCGGTGCCGGGTCGGGGCCGTCCGGTGGCGACGACGACCTCCCGATCGGCCCGACGACCGTAGGCAGCCCCCCGGGGGACCCCGCAACCCCACGGGCGGCCGGGGGAGCGGGGAGCGCGGCGTCCGGGCAGGTCACCCCCGGAGCTGCCTGCGGAGGTGATCCGGGGCACAGCAGCGGCCTCCCCGTGGCGAGCGTCGGCGCCCCGGCCGGTGGGATGATCGTCCTCATGCAGCCGAACCGCCCCGCTCGACCCGGACCCACCGACCCCCGCGCCGCCGCGCAGCAGGCGCAGATGGCCGCGTCGCTGGCCGGTGCTGTCGACCTGGCCGCGGTGAAGGCCCGCTCGGACGCCGCCGCGCGGGCCGCCGCCGCGCCGCCGCCCAGCGCCGATGCCCCCGTGGGTGCCGCCGGCAGTGCCGTGATCGACGTCGACGAGGCCACCTTCCAGACCGAGGTCATCGACCGCTCCTTCCAGGTGCCGGTCGTGCTGGACCTGTGGGCAGAGTGGTGTGGGCCGTGCAAGCAGCTGTCCCCGGTGCTGGAGAAGCTGGCGCTGGAGGGCGGCGGTGCCTGGGTGCTCGCCAAGGTCGACGTCGATGCCAACCCCAACCTGTCCCAGGGGCTGCGCGTGCAGGGCATCCCGGCGGTCAAGGCCGTCTGGCAGGGCCAGCTGGTCGCCGAGTTCACCGGGGCCATCCCCGAGGAGCAGGCCCGCCAGTTCATCACCGAGCTGGTCGGCGCGACCACCGGTGGTGGCGTGCCCGGCGCTGCCGAGGGCGAGGAGGGCGAGGAGCCCGAGGACCCGCGCCTGGACGCCGCCGACGACGCCCTGAACCGCGGCGACCTGCCTGCCGCCGAGGCCGCCTACCAGGCGATCCTGGACGCGGAGCCCACGCACCCGGTCGCCGGCCTGGCGCTCAAGCAGGTGCAGCTGTTCCGCCGCGCGGAGGAAGCCGGCCCGAACGCGTTGGCCGCCGCCGACGCCGCCCCCGACGACGTCGCCGCCCAGACCCGGGCCGCGGACTTCCTGCTGGGCACCGGCGACGTCGACGCCGCGTTCGCCCGGCTGCTGGACGTCGTGCGGCGCACCGCCGGCGAGGACCGGGACGTCGCCCGCGTGCACCTGGTCGAGCTGTTCAGCGTCGTCGGTGACGAGGACCCCCGGGTGGGGGCCGCCCGCCGGCAGCTGTCGGCCGCCCTGTTCTGACCCGCTCGCGGTCGGACCCGCCGGCGGCCTCGGCTCAGCTGAGGCCGCAGGCGGTCAGCCCCTGCAGGTAGCCGGTGCGGAACACGTCGACGAGCTGGAAGCCGGACAGGCCGACGTCGGGGAACACGTCGGGGTCCGAGCCGTAGCTGAGCAGGAACTGGACCGCCTCGTCGAAGTCGCCCGGGGAGATGGTGATGCTGGGGACCTCCTCGTTCAGCACGGCGCCGGAGAACGCCCCGGCCTGGCAGGTCGCCGACCGGATGGCGTCCTCGTCGTCGGTGGACAGGCCCAGCTGCTCCCGGGCGGCCAGGCCGTAGGGGATCGCCACCGCGGTGAGCACGGCGAAGTCGCCGATGTCGGAGTAGGCGGGGTCGGCCAGGTCGGTGACGTCGTAGCCGACCGTGTCGTCGGCGGGGCAGTAGTAGACGTCGGCCTCGGGGGAGACGCCCTCGCAGTCGGGGGCGGTGCCCTCGAAGGCCTCGATGGTCGGTGCGGTGAAGTCCGTGCCCAGGTCGTCGGGGAAGGAGTCGGTGTAGTACTCGGGCAGCGCCGTCTCGATCAGCCCGGTGACCGCCTCGGGGGAGGCGTTGCCGCCGGATGCGGCCTCGGTGCTGTCGGTGAACTCGGCCTGGGTGAACCGCCGGTCGGCCTCGTAGTTGTCCCGGCAGGCGGTGGCGCCGCCGTCGTAGCCCTCCTGCACGGCCGAGACCCGGTCGAAGTAGGACCCGTGGGCCTGCGTGTTGTCCGCGGCCGTGCCGACCGGGTCGCGCAGCAGCTGGTACCCGCGCAGCAGGTCGTCCAGGTCGGTGGCCCGGATCGTCTCGTGCGAGGAGTTGCCGTCGGCGACCCAGCGCGTCCAGGCACCGGCGAAGCAGTCGGCCTGGGTCTCCACGTTGATGGAGGTGTCGTCGGCCGGGTAGCCCACCCGCCCCTGCACCGCGTGACCGAACTCGTGCGCCATCACCAGGGCGGGCAGGAAGGCACCGAACTCGTCGGCGAGCTCCTGCAGGAAGGTCCGGTCGTAGCTGACCGAGTCGTCGTTGGTGCCGCTGGCGCCGGGTGGGCAGTAGAAGGCGTTGCCCTCCACCTCGGAGGGGTCGGCGCCGCAGCCGATCACGCCCTCGGGGTACAGCGACTCGTCGACGTCGTTCGGGTCGACGGAGTAGTAGCCACCGGTCAGCGACGGGAAGTCCTCGCCGTAGACGTCGGGGAACTGTGCCTTCCAGTACGCGTCGAGGTCGGCGAGGGCGTTGCGCATGGTGACGTCGACCTCGGTCTCGGCCGCGCCGGTGATCGGGAAGTCCCCGGGTGCCACGTCGCTGATGGCGGGCCCCGCGGGGGAGGCCTGGCCGGGCACCAGCGTCGAGGAGCAGCCGGTGAGCAGCACGCTCAGGGACAGGGCGCCGGCAGCGACAGCCACCAGGCGGGACGTCGACGTCATGGGCTCCCGTTCTCCGCGCGCCGACCGGGGGACCGGCCGACGCCACCATCATGGCCGACCTGCTGCGGCTCCGCGACGAGGCGAGTCCGTGCGCCACCCGGCTGGGGTGGACGCACAGCGCCCGCCGTCCCGGGTGGGACGGCGGGCGTTGGGTGCGGTCGCCCGGTGGGGCGGCTCAGCTCTCGTGCAGGAACCAGACGGTGCCCAGCGGCGGGGCGCTGAGGGTGGCGGAGAACGGCTGCCCGTGCCACGGCTCGGCGACGGCGTCGACGCCACCCAGGTTGCCCACCCCGGAGCCGCCGTAGGCCTCGGCGTCGGTGTTGAGCACCTCACGCCAGCGGCCACCGCGCGGCAGGCCGATCCGGTAGCCCTCGTGCGGGGTGCCGGCGAAGTTGGCGACGCAGGCCAGTGCCTGGCCGCCGCTGCCGTAACGCAGGAAGCTCAGCACGTTGCTGGTCGCGTCGTTGGCGTCGATCCACTGGAACCCGGCCGGGTCGACGTCCTGGCTCCACAGCGCCTCGGTCTCCTTGTACCGGGCGTTGAGGTCGGCGACCAGGGAGAGCACGCCGCGGTGCGCCGGGTCGTCCAGGTGCCACCAGTCCAGCGAGCGGGAGTCGGCCCACTCGCCGTCCTGGGCGAACTCCTGGCCCATGAAGAGCAGCTGCTTGCCCGGGTGGGCCCACATGTAGGCCAGGTAGGCGCGCACGTTGGCCAGCTGCTGCCAGCGGTCACCGGGCATCTTGCGCAGCAGCGAGCCCTTGCCGTACACGACCTCGTCGTGGCTGATCGGCAGCACGTAGTTCTCGCTGTAGGCGTAGACCAGGGAGAACGTCAGCTGGTTGTGGTGGTAGACGCGGTGCACCGGCTGCTTCTCGACGTAGCCGAGCGAGTCGTGCATCCAGCCCATGTTCCACTTGAAGCCGAAGCCCAGGCCGCCCAGGTAGGTGGGCCGGGTGACGCCCGGCCACGCGGTCGACTCCTCCGCGATCGTCATGACCCCGGGCACCTCGCGGTAGACCGTCGCGTTCATCTCCTGCAGGAACGCCACCGCCTCCAGGTTCTCCCGGCCGCCGTGCACGTTGGGCGTCCACTGGCCCTCCTCGCGGGAGTAGTCCAGGTAGAGCATCGAGGCGACGGCGTCGACCCGGATGCCGTCGACGTGGAACTCCTTGAGCCAGTACAGGGCGTTGGCGACCAGGAAGTTGCGGACCTCGGAGCGGCCGAAGTCGAAGACGTAGGTGCCCCAGTCCATCTGCTCGCCGCGCTGGGGGTCACCGTGCTCGTAGAGCGCGGTCCCGTCGAAGCGGCCCAGCGACCACTCGTCCTTGGGGAAGTGCGCCGGCACCCAGTCGATGATGATGCCCAGGCCCGCCTGGTGGGCCTTGTCGACCAGGTAACGGAAGTCGTCGGGGACGCCGAAGCGGGAGGACGGGGCGTAGTAGCCGCTGACCTGGTAGCCCCAGGACCCGCCGAAGGGGTGCTCGGCGACCGGCATGAACTCCAGGTGGGTGAACCCGGCGTACGTGGCGTACTCGACCAGCTCGTCGGCCAGCTGACGGTAGGACAGCCCCTGCTTCCAGGACCCGACGTGCACCTCGTAGGCGCTGACCGGGCGGGCGTGCCAGTTGCCCTCCGCGCGGTCGGCCAGCCAGGCGTCGTCGTCCCAGGTGTAGGTGGACTCGGTGACCACCGAGGCGTTCAGCGGCGGCACCTCGGTGGCGAAGGCCATCGGGTCCGACTTCTCCCGCCAGACGCCGTCGGCGCCCAGCACGTGGAAGCGGTAGCGCTGGCCGACCTCGACACCGGGGACGAAGACCTCCCAGACGCCGGAGGAGCCCAGCGAGCGCATCGGCAGGGCGCGGGCCTGCCACCAGTCGAAGTCGCCGGTGACCTTCACGCCGCGGGCGTTGGGCGCCCAGACGGCGAAGGAGGCGCCGGTGACGGTGCCACCGGGGGTCTCGTAGGAGCGCGGGTGGGCACCGAGGACCTCCCAGAGCCGCTCGTGCCGGCCCTCGCGGATCAGGTGCTGGTCCACCTCGCCCAGTGTGGGCAGCCACCGGTAGGGGTCGTCGGCGAGCACGGTGTTCGTGCCGCCCTCGCCGTCGCTGTAGACGACCTCGACCCGGTAGTCCCCGGGCTGCTGGGGGAGGGCGGCCTCGTAGACGCCGCCGCCGTGCAGCTGGGAGGCCTCGTGCCGGCTGCCGTCCTGGTCCACCACGGTCACCGACACGGCGTCCGGGCGCAGCGTGCGGACCACCCAGCCCGAGCCGGCCTGGTGGGCGCCGAGGACGGCGTGCGGGTCGTGCGACCAGCCCTCGACGACGGCGCGGACGGCCTCGCCGTCGACCGGCTCCGGGCCGGCCGGGCTCTCGGTGACGGGGGCCAGCTCGACCGGCGGGGCCTCCTGCGGGGCGTCGTAGACGCTGGGCCCCGGCGTGGCGGCCGGCGTGCCGATCACCGCGGCGTGCCGGCCCGGTGCTTCCGCGGCCGACGCCTGGTCACCGGGGGGCGCCGCGTCGGGGGCGGGGGAGCCCTCGGCGG